>NZ_CATXCO010000045.1:0-13999 GCF_958366745.1 uncultured Romboutsia sp. | reverse complement strand
TAAAACTACTAATAGATTTTGTAGAGTACTTAGAAACAATAAATATAGATGGAGTAGAATTTAGTTTTTATGAATTTTGGGATGACATTAATGAATGTATTGAAATTCATGGAGATTGTAAAACTTTAAGTGATATAAAATTTACAAAAGAGTTATTTAGTTGGCAAGGTGAATGTTTATAGAGAACTAAAAATTTAAATTAATAATTTAATGAGATGGTAGTAGTTCTGCCATCTCATAATAGAAAGAGCTAAAACATATTAGAAGAAATTTTTAGCGACTTAATATAAATAAAACTAGAGGAGATATTGAACAATGATAAAAGCAGTAGTATACGCAAGATTTTCAAGTGATAACCAAAGGGTAAGTTAGCCCCGTATTAGTAGAAATATTAATAGGACACGACCTTAAAACCAGTAACTCCTAAAGCCTTACGACTACAATATAAGATGAAATATGTTTATATGAAAGTGAGGAAACTCAGAAATAACAGTAAGGATGGTATATGGTTAGAGCCTAAGTACTATAACAATGGATGTTTGGTCGCCAAGTTCCGAATAGGAAAAGGTCAAACGACTATCTCGTAAGAGAGTACATTACAAGTGATTGGTAATGGAAATGGGTCGCCCTTAACATGTAATGATGAAGGTGAAGAAATAGTCTACACTCATATGAAAGTATGAGGTCGTCAATAATTCGATGACATCTATGAAGTAGCGTTTATAGATAAATATAATGGATGAATCAATAGATGCACAAATAAGAGCAATAGAAGAGTATGCAGATAAGAATGATATAAAAATAGTTAACAAGTTTATTGATCGTGCTAAATCAGCCACTTCTGACAAACGTCCTGCATTTCAAGAGATGATTAAATACTGTGAAGCAGATAACACAGGCATATCAATGGTAATAGTTCATAAGCTAGATAGATTTTCTAGAGATAAATATGACTCAGCAATGTATAAGCAAAAGTTAAAAGTAAAAGGAATAAGAGTAGTAAGTGTGTTAGAAAATTTGGACAATTCACCTGAAAGTTTGATATTAGAGTCAGTTATTGAAGGTATGGCGCAGTATTATTCTGCAAATTTAGCAAGGGAAGTGGCTAAGGGTCAAAAAGAGAATGCCCTAAAAGCCCTACATAATGGGGGAGATGCACCTTTAGGTTATGATGTTGCGTTTGATAAAACATATTTAGTAAATGAAGAAGAAGCTCAAGCTGTTAAAATCATATTTGATATGTATGTTAATGGATATTCGTATAGTAATATTATTGATAAACTAAATGATTTAGGATATAAAACAAAGAGAGGTAATA
The DNA here is from genome assembly GCF_958366745.1 of uncultured Romboutsia sp. Taxonomy (NCBI): domain Bacteria; kingdom Bacillati; phylum Bacillota; class Clostridia; order Peptostreptococcales; family Peptostreptococcaceae; genus Romboutsia; species uncultured Romboutsia sp. Next base: position 12,681 of record NZ_CATXCO010000045.1, on the reverse strand, counting down.
AGTTTGGAAAGAACAGTTTGCATGGTATATTAAGCAATGAAAAATACACAGGTGTATATGTATTTAATAAAACACAAAGAAAAGGGGTTAATGGAAAAAGGAATGGTCATAAGCAAAAAAGTGATGATGAAATCATAAAAGTAGAAGGTGGAATGCCACAAATAATAGATAGAGAAGTATTTTTACAAGCACAAGAGATGATGCAAAAGAGAAAGAAAGCACCAGGATCTCATAAGGCTACAACACTATATCTACTTACAGGTTTAATAAGATGTGGTGAATGTGGACATGCAATGCAAGGAAATAGAAGGAAAGATAAATATGGAAATGACTACATTTCATATAGATGTGGATGTAGGAAACAAAAGAGAGATTGTAAGAATAAAGAGATAAAGAGAGATTATTTAGAAGAATTTGTACTTACAGAGTTAGAAAAGCATGTATTAAATGATGAAGCTATACCAGTATTGAGTAAGGCACTAAATGAAAGACTAAAAACTAAATCTAATGATAATCATGAAATGTTAACTAACCTTAGAAATAAACTAGAGAAAGTAAATAAGGAAATTGAAAATATACTTAATGCTATAATGAGTGGCATAGTAAATAATGTACTTAAAAATAAGTTGGATGAATTAGAGAAAGTAAAGCTAAATTTAGAATTAAAAATAAATGAATTATCTGTAGAAAGTGATGATGTAGTATCTGTAGATATAACAGAAGATCAAATTAGAAGTATGTTTGGGAAGTTTAAAGATTTTGTTTTAACTAGGAATTTGCCAGAATGTAAGAAGTTTATAGGAGATTATATAAAGGAAGTAATTGTATATAAAGACCACATTGAAGTTGTATTCAATGTGGTCTTTTCTTTTGATGATGATAATATAATTTATGATTTAAAAGCTATTGAATTAAGGGATGTATTAAGTAATAGATAAACTAAATGTATAAGGATGAATTAAATTGAAAAATATAGAGGATTTTCTATATTAAAACATAAATAAATAAAATAAAATGCAAATGATATGGTATAATTATTTTTGCAAATGATGCATAATAGAAAGGAATGCTTTTATGAACGGACAAGATATTGCTAAAATAATTATTGCTGTGTTATCAATACTTGCAGCAACATCATTTATATTTAAATTTAGAAAAACTAACAAAGATTCTAACAATAAGAATAATATAAACCAAAATGGAATAAGCTTTACTGGGGATATAAATCAATCTGGGAGAGATAATAATGTTAGGAAGAAGTAATATAAATCAAAATGCAACTTCTTCAAGTGGACAAATAAATCAAGCTGGTAGAGATAATAATGTAAATAATTATAGTTTTAATTTTAGTATAAGTGATATTGAAAATATAACATTCTATGAAGATGAGATAAAGGACGTAATTATATTTTTCAATAAATGTAAGGATGATATATCACCACCTATGTATACAGATTTAAAGTCAATTGATATAGAAGATAAAAATAGAAAGAATAAATTATCTCAAACGTATTTCAATGAAATTAATGAAAAGAGTTTACCTCAATTTGGTAAAATCAGAGCATTTCTTAAAGATCCAAGAAATGAAGAATACGTTGAAATGTACGAGAATACTGTTACAGATTTACAGAATATAGTTTTGACTCATATTAACTCTGTAGATTCATTTGAAAAAATAATAACTAAATTATACCAATATGTTGTAGATGCACAAAGGGATGATAAATCTTTTATTAAAATACGTAAAAAAGTATTACTTTTCTTACACTTTATGTACTACAACTGTGATATAGGTATTAAATAACATTTTAAGTAAAGGAGGGGAATAAGATGATAAAGCCAAATAAATTCCTAGATTTAGATAGCTGTATAATAAATATATCTGGAGAGATAACAAAGATATTATTACAAAGAAATAGTATAAAATATAATGATTTATATGAAATTTTAAAAAATATCTATGATGAAGGATTTGAATATAAGCTACTTCCAGCTATAGACTTCTTGTTTTTACTTGGAGTTTTAAAATATTCCCCTAGTACAGATAGTTTGGAGTTGATAAGATGAAATTAGTTAAGTTATATTCAAATGATTCTAGATTTAAAGAAGTCAAATTTGGAAGAGGATTTAATGTGATTTTAGGTAGAATATATGATGAAGCTATATTAGACAAAGATAGTCATAATTTAGGAAAATCAAGCTTAATTGAATTGATAGATTTTATGTTATTAAAACAAATTAAGTCTAATAGTTATTTAAAAAGGAATCAATTTATAAATCATGTATTTTTCTTAGAAATAGAATTGGACAATGGAAAATATTTAACTATAAAAAGAGCTGTTAAAACTAATACAAAAATAAGCTTTAAGATAACTGATATAGAAAATAATTGCTTAGTAAATGAAACAGAATGGGATTATACAGATTTACCACTAAGCTCAAAAGATCCTGATAAAAACCCAAAAAATATATTAGATAAAATTTTAGATTTTAATGTATTAAAAAAGTATTCTTTTAGAAATTATTTAAATTATTTCTTAAGAACACAAAAAGATTATGGGGATGAATTTCATTTAAGTAAATTTGCTGGGGGAGATGCAGACTGGAAGCCATTATTATTTAATATTTTAGGATTTGAAAGCCTTAATGTAGAGAAAAAATATGAGTTAGATAAAGAGTATGAAAATAAATCTAGCTACGTAGAAAAATTAAAAAATAGTTTACAAATTAATATAAATGAAATTGATAAAATCAAAGGTTTGATTCAAATTAAGGAAATGGAAAAATTAAAAATAGAAGAATCATTATCAAAGTTTGATTTTTATATAAATGAAAAAAAGATAGATAAAGAATTAGTTTATGAAATAGAAGATGAAATTTCAAAATTAAATTCTAGAAGATATAGATTAGAAATGGAAATAAAAGACTTGGAAGAATCTATAGAAAATGAGGTTACATTTGATTTAAAATCTACGTTAAAAATATTTAAGGAAGTTAATATATATTTTTCAGAGCAACTTACTAAATCATATGAAGAATTAATAGAATTCAATAAAGCTATAACAACAGATAGAAACAAGTATGTATTAGAAAGCTTGGAAAATAAAAAAGAAGAACTAGATAATACTCAAGAGAGACTAAGAGATTTAAATACAAAAAGAGAAGAAATGTTAGAGATTCTTACTGAAACTGATACATTTAAAAAGTATAAAAACTTTGAAATAGCATTAATTAATATAGAAAAGGATTTAGAAAGATATAAAAATAAAATCTCAGAATATGTAATTATAGAAGATGAGATAAGTCAATTAAATAATATTAAATCTAATATTGAAGAATTAAAGAAGAAGATAAGGAATCAAATAGATGAACAAAATCAATTATATTTAGAAATAAGAAAGTCATTTTCAAAATATGTAGAAATGATAATTGATAAACCAGGGTTACTATCTATAGGAGAAAATAGGAATGGAAATGTAGAGTTTAAATCTGAAATATATAATGCTGAAAATGAGCTTACAGCAGAAGGTGATGGTTATTCATATAAAAAGATTCTTTGTGCTTGTTTTGATTTAGCGATAATAACTAATTATTCAGATAAATCATTTATTAAATTTATATATCATGATGGATGCTTAGAAACATTAGATCCTAGAAAACAAAAAAATTATCTAGATTTAATTCAAAATCTATGTGATAAATATAATATACAATACATATTAACACTCATAGAGAGTGACTTACCTGTATTAGAAGGAAAAAAATATGAGTTATCACAAAGATGTAATGTTGCGGTAGAACTAAGTGATAAAGATGAAACTTCAAGTCTTTTTGGTTTTAAGTTTTAAATTAGAGCAGATAACTAATCGTGGGTATTATTCCTGCGATTCGTCTCCACCATTGAAATCCACGAAAAACACATTGATATAATAGTCAATGTGTTTTTTTATTTATAGTATAAAAAATACTAATCCTTATAAAATCCTTATAAACATTCTTTATACTTTTATTAAATCAAAAAGTAGAAGGGATGTTTTTTTATGAAATATATGATACAGACAAAAAATTTAAATAAAAGCTATAAAAAACAAGAAGTAAATAAAGATATATCTTTACTAGTACCAAAGAATTCAATATATGGATTACTAGGCCCAAATGGAGCTGGAAAATCAACATTACTTAAAATGCTTACAGGAATGATAAATCCTACATCAGGAGAAATAATATACAAAGAAAAACCATGGTCAAGAAATGACTTATTAGAAATAGGTTCACTTATAGAGCAATCGCCAATATATGAAAACCTAACCGCAAGAGAAAATCTAAAAGTACGTACACTATTATACAACTTACCAGATTCAAGAATTGAAGACGTTCTAGAAATTGTTAACCTTACAAATACAGGAAACAAAAAAGCAGGCAAATTTTCAATGGGAATGAAACAAAGACTAGGAATTGCAATAGCTTTATTAAATAATCCAAAACTATTAATCTTAGATGAGCCTACCAATGGATTAGACCCAATAGGCATAGGAGATTTAAGAGAATTAATTAAATCATTTCCCAAAAAAGGAATAACAGTAATCATATCTAGCCACATTTTATCTGAAGTAGAGCAAATTGCAGATTATATAGGAATAATTGCAAATGGTCAACTTTGGTATCAAGAAAAGGTTCAAGAGGATATAGATTTAGAAAAGTTATTTTTAGAAGTTGTTAAAAAGGCAGGTACTAAATATGAATAAAATACTACAATCAGAGCACTTAAAACAAAAGCATACTTTTCAAAAAAAATTAATATATTTAGCTCCATTAGTAAGTATAGCAATAGCTTTTGTATTAATGGGAGGATACTATATACAAAAAAGTGCGTATAACTGGTGGTATACATTGATATTACCAGGAAGTTTTACTATGATATGTTCATTTATTATATCTAATGATAGGAAAAGAAAATTCAATGGATTATTTAGTGTTATAGTGGATAAACAAAAAATTTGGTATTCTAAAATTATTATCAGTACTATGTATTTAGGGTTAAGTTGTTTAGTGTTTTTCGTAGTAATAACAATTATGGGATTTATATTTGAAACTGCTATTCAAGTTCAAAATAGTTTATTAGCATCTACAATATTATTTATAACGTTCTCGTGGCAAATACCGGTACTGATGTACTTAACCATGAAATTTAGTACTGGATTTACTATAATTATTAGTATTTTATGCAATTTTCTTGGTGGCATACTATTAGCGTTAACACCAATATGGTGGATTCCATTTGCGATACCATCAAAACTTATGTGCTATATAATAAGAGTTATGCCAAATGGTTTATCTGTTGAGGCTGGAGCTTATCCATTTGATATAAAAGTTATATTAATAGGTGTATTAGTAACTATTACACTTTATATTGTCACGTCATATTTAACTGCAAAATGGTTTGAAAAACAGGAGGTTTAACTATGCCAAGTTTTATAAATTATATAAAGATAGATTTCTATAAATTTTATCATTCAAAAATAATTAAAGTGCATTTTATTATTCCAGTGTTAGCTATGATACCTTTTTTATCGTACTATTCAGTTTCTCCATGGAATGAATTGGATAAAGTTATTTCATATATTCAAATTATTTCAATGTCATTTCCTTTAATAATATCTATTATATTGAATATGGTATATGAACAAGAAGAATGTGGAGGATTTCAATACTTTTTAACTACTCCGAATAAAAAATACCTTCCCCATTTTAGCAAGTTAATATCAATAATTATTTTAGGGTTAGTATCAACACTTATAGCAATATTAGGTTTTGGAATTATGTTTTATATTATGGGAAATGACTCTATAGAGATAAGTTTTTATTATAAAGAAACTTTGATAGTATTCTCAAGTAACATACTTTTATATATGATACAATATTTAGTAGTATTTTATTTTGGCAAAGGTGCATCAATTGGAATTGGAATAATTGGAAGCCTTATTTCAGCACTGATGTTAACTGGTTTAGGAGATGGAATATGGCAAGTGATACCTTGGGCATATTCAATGAGATTATCTTCTTACTTTATATTGTATAAGGAAAATATATTAATTCAAAATAGTGAGATAATACAAGGTATATTTATAATGATAATATTTATAGCTATAACTTTTATTTCACAATTAATATTTAGTAATCATTGGGAAGGGAACAGAGAAAATTATTAGAGCAAGGAGTATTTATGAATAGTATAAATATTTTAGTAGTTGATGATGAGATTGAGATTTGTAATTTGATAAAAAGTGCATTGAAAAAGCAGGGATACGCAGTTACTGTAAGAAATAATGCAATAGATATTAGTAAAGAAGAACTTAATAAATTTGATTTAATACTATTAGATGTAATGATGCCAACCGTAGATGGATTTACTTTATGTAGATATATTCGAGATGAAGTTGATTGTCCAATAATTTTCATAACTGCCAAAACGATGGAGGAAGATATACTAGAAGGATTTTCTATAGGTGCAGATGATTATATAAAAAAGCCTTTTAGTATTTTGGAATTAAGGGCAAGAGTAGAGGCTCATCTCAGAAGAGAACATAGAGAAAAACAACAAGTTTTATCAACAAATGAATTAAAATTTAACTTGAAATCAAAAGAAATATATTTTAATGATGAAAAAATACTACTTACAAAAGGTGAATATAAAATTTGTGAGTATTTAGCAAGACACAAGGGACAAGTTTTCACATTAGAACAAATTTTTATAGAAGTTTATGGATTTGATAAAGATAGTGACAGTAGCTGCATTAGAGAACATATAAAAAATATACGTGCCAAGCTTACTAAGTATATAGAAAGCCCCATCACAACAGTTTGGGGGATAGGATACAAATGGATATAAAAAGAGGAAAAAGTCTGTACATGATATTTTTAGGATACTTGATTAGTTTTTGTATTTTAAGCATAATATGGATTTTTTCATTAGTAGCTTTTATTAATATTTCTGTTAATAAGGATATAATAAAGCCTGCTAACTATATGGAAAATCAAGTAGAAAAATTAAAACTAGAAGCAAAGCAAGGTTTGAAGTTTGATTCAAGTAAAATACCTTATTCAAGTAATTACATTTTTTTTGATAATAAAAATAAAGTGGTTAAAGCAAACACTAATGAAGATGAAACAAAGAATATAAATAAATATTTAAATGGGGAAAAATTCAGCAGTAAATATGTTTACGATAAAATAATCTTTAAAGATGGAACTTGTATAATTGGATATGATATTAAAGCACACTTTACATCAAGGATACTGCATGACTTAATACCATACCCAGAAAAACTATTAATAGTTGTATTTTTAACAGGATTTATATTTATAGCACTTATCATAGCAATACAGTTTGGTAAAAAATTAAAAAAAGAATTGTATCCTCTTAAATTATCAACTGAGAAAATAATGAATCAAGACTTAGATTTTGAAGTGAAAAATAGTGATGTGAAAGAATTTAATGAAGTATTAATTTCCATTTCAAATATGAAAATAGCCTTAAAAGAATCGTTAATGATGCAGTGGCATATGGAAAAGGAAAAGAAAAATCAAATATGTGCTCTAGCTCATGATATAAAAACACCAATAACTATAATAAAAGGAAATGCAGAACTTTTAAAGGAGAGTCAACTATGTCAAGAGGATAGGGAGTTTACAGACTACATTATTAATAATGCAGATAAAGTTGAAAAATATATATCTATATTAATTGATATATCAAAATCACCTTTAGAAAAAAATGAAACTAAAGAAGCTATTGACATAGATAAATTTGTAGAAGAATTAAAATGTGAACTTTACGCATTGTGTTCATTAAAAAGCATAGCAGTTTCTAATAAGATGAGTTATAAAACAAAAATAATTATAGGGAATAAAGAACTCTTAATGAGAGCTATTGTAAACATAATGTCAAATGCAGTTGACTATTCACCTACAAAAAGTGAGATTGAGTTTGTAGTAAGTGAGAAGGAAGGTATGTTTATATTTACTATAAGGGATTCTGGTAGAGGATTTACTGAGGGTGGACTCAAAAATGCCACAAGTCAATTTTATATGGAAGCAAATGAAAGAAAAGTTGGAGAACATTATGGTATGGGATTGTATATTGCAGAATCCGTAGCTAAAAAGCATGGTGGTTTTGTAATCTTAAAAAATAGAGAAGACAAAGTTGGTGCAGAGGTTTCGTTAATGATTAATACTAAAGTGTGATATATTCAGATAGATTATACATATACTTAGTATAGCTAGAGTATATTTATTGTAATGCTAGACGTATAGCATTTTAAATAAGCTATAAATGAATGTGAAGTTTTATTAGGCATTTATTATAAAGTTGAGTATAAGTTAATTGTGGGTATGATTCTTGTGAATCGTCTCCACCATTGAAATCCACGAAAAACACATTGATAATTTTATCAATGTGTTTTTTTATTGCAATAAATTGATTTTATAAAGACATAAAATATGAAATATAAATTAGAAAGTTAAGATTAAATATAGTAAGAATTAAGCTAAAAAGTACATGATGAATTACTAGTCATTTAGAGTATCTTCCTTAAGTTTGTCAAACTAAGTATTATAAAATGCTGTTAAATTTTCCTTCTGATGAACATTTTGAGGGACATTAATAAAGCAATTTTTTTATTTTAACAATTTATAAATTGCATACTTTAATTAGAATTACGTTGTTTTTAATATAGCCTTTTGATATAAATTTTAGATAATGAAAGGTACTTATAAGTAAATTTACTTTTAGGAGTTTTTATTATTTAATTGAAAATATATTAAAATGATAGATTATGTTACTATTTTTAAAAACAAACTACAAAATTCGACAAAATAACCTACAATATCATTGAAAAAACTATATTATTTAATATATAATATTAGAAAATAAATTAAAAATTTATTATTTATAGTACTTATAATAAAAAATATATTGGAGGAATATTAAAGGTGATAAAAAGAATAATGGCGCTTTTTTTAGCATTAATTATGTGCTTAGATGTAAGTATAACAGCAAATGCAGCTGTTTTGAATAAACCTACTGAGCATATTGCAAATGTAGTTTATTTTGTTGATTTTAAAGATAGCAATTCAAATTTTATGGATGGCAAAGTTGATAAGGTTAAAGATATGTTTGATGGAAATAAGGATACTTCATTAAGTAACTATATAAAAATTATATCTTATAATCAAATGAATGTGCATAATTACTTTCCACAAGAACAAAATGGAAAAATAACACCATATAGATTACCGAATAATAGAAGTTACTATAACAATAGTAACGAAACTGAATTAATATCAAATGTACTTGAAAATGTTCCTGTAGACCCAAGTTACAATATTGATATGAATAATGATGGATATGTTGATAATGTTATATTTATTTTTGGTGCAAAAAAGGGTGAAGATGGTGATGTGCTTTGGGCACATAAAGCTAATCATAATGGTGCAACAGAAGTAAACGGTAAAAAAGTAAATAACTACAATATACATAACTCATATGGTTTGATTGACTCTGTATTAAGGGAAAGAGGAGTACTTATACATGAATTTATGCACTCAATAGGTTACCCAGATTTATATCGTTCAAGAGGAACTGGTGCACCAGTTGGAGGATGGGACATAATGGCTAGTGTTTCATCATTTGTTCAGTACCCATTATCTTATTTAAGAAGTGCCATATCTGGATGGATATCAATAGATACTATAACTCAAAATGGAACATACACATTAAAGCCTTCAAGTAATTCAGGTGATAATCAAGCTTTAATTTTAAAAACTCCTATTTCAGAAAAAGAGTTTTTTGTTGTTGAGTATAGAAAAGCTGGAACACCATATAAAGATCAGCTTGATGAAAAAATACCAGGTAGTGGCTTAATAATTTATAGAGTAAATACAGAAGAAACTTCGAACTATCATGGTAACAAAGATTATATTTATGTATTTAGACCAGGTGAGACAGGAGAAGGTGATGGTAATGGAAAATTATCAGAAGCTTTCTTATCTAAAGAATCTGGAAGAACAACTTATGGTAGTTCTGATTTTAGTAAAAAAATAAGTGACAAAGCAATAACTTATTCTAACGGGCAAAATAGTGGAATAGTTATAGAGAATGTTTCAAATGCAGGAGAAGAAATCACTTTTGATGTTAAATTTACAGATACATCAAATCTAGATATATGGGATGTAGTAGGAAATAAAGAAGTATCAAATAGAACAAACAATGATATTGATATGGATGTAGTTGGAGATAAAGTTTATACAGTATATAATGAGGATAATAAGTTAAAAGCTAAGATGTTTGATGGTTCAAATTGGGTTAGTTTAGGAGATAGTATAATAAATAATAAAGGAAATAACCCAACAATTACAGTGTACAATGATACACCATATGTTTTATATCATGATTCTGCTTATAAAAGTATAGTTGCAAAATTTACGAATAATAAATGGGAAACTGTGCAAACTCTAACAAGCGATTTAAGTCAGTATTCAGATATGATTGCAACTAATAATGGAGTATATATTGCAATTACAAATGGTAAGACAACATTTATGAATGAAGGTAAGGCGTATTTAAAAGTATTTAAATTAAATTCAAATACAAATAAGTTTGAATGCATTGGAAACAATATACATACAGGGTATGTAGTAGAACCTTCTTTAAGTGAGAGTAACGGAAATGTATATGTGTCATATACAGATTTTTTACAGAATAATAAAGTTTTCATACAGAAGTATGAAAATAATACTTGGAAAAATATAGAGGGGATAAATTTATCAGCATCAAGAGCTGTTATTGAGGTAACTGATAAAAAATTATACCTTGCAACTACTTTTGTAAATGGAACAAACTCTTCGCAAGTTCATGTTTATGAAAATAACAAATGGACTAAACTTGGAGAAGATGTTGGTGGAAGTGAAGTAACAAATTTACTTATAGATGTTAATGGTAAAATACCGTATGTAGCTTATGTTGACAGTGTAAAGGGTTGTTCAATAGTTAAAAAAATTAATGGTGATAAATGGGTACAAGAAGGATTAAATGTATCAGACGAGAATTTAAGTAAACTTGATTTTAAAATAAGTAATAATAAAGCGTATGTTGCAATTAATCCAACTGCATCAAAAAAATTATTAATTAAATCGAGACAATTAGAAAAATCAAATACAGGACAAATAGTTGGAGTTTCAGGTATTACCTTGAACAAAACAGCTCTGAATTTAACAATAGGAGCTAGTGAAAGTTTAGTAGCAACAATAAGTCCAAGTAATGCAACAAATAAAGATGTGGAATGGACAAGTAGCAATACAAACGTAGCTACGGTAGATACAACAGGAAAAGTAACAGGTGTATCAGCAGGAAGTGCAACAATAACGGTAAAAACAAAAGATGGAGCTAAAATAGCAACATGTAATGTTACAGTAAAAAACTCGGTAATACCAATAACAGGAGTTACTTTAAACAAAACAGCACTGAATTTAGTAACGGGAGCTAGTGAAAGTTTAGTAGCAACAATAAGTCCAAGTAATGCAACAAATAAAGATGTGGAATGGACAAGTAGCAATACAAACGTAGCTACGGTAGATACAACAGGAAAAGTAACAGGTGTATCAGCAGGAAGTGCAACAATAACGGTAAAAACAAAAGATGGAGCTAAAATAGCAACATGTAATGTTACAGTAAAAAACTCGGTAATACCAATAACAGGAGTTACTTTAAACAAAACAGCACTGAATTTAGTAACGGGAGCTAGTGAAAGTTTAGTAGCAACAATAAGTCCAAGCAATGCAACAAATAAAGATGTGGAATGGACAAGTAGCAATACAAACGTAGCTACAGTAGATACAACAGGAAAAGTAACAGGTGTATCATCAGGAAGTGCAACAATAACGGTAAAAACAAAAGATGGAACTAAGGTGGCAACATGTAATGTGACAGTAAAAAATCCTATAGCAATTAATGATATAAATAAACATTGGGCAGAGTCAACTATCACAGATTTTATAAGTAATGGATATATAAATGGATACCAAGATAATACATTTAGACCAAATAACTCTATAACGAGAGCTGAATTTATAAAAATATTCAATAAGTACTTTGGATTGAATAAAAAAAGTGGTAAAACATTTAAGGATACGTCTACACATTGGGCAAAAGATGAAATAGACATAGCTGTTACTTATGGAGTGATAAATGGATATCCTGATAATACATTTAAACCAAATGAGCCAATAACAAGAGAACAAGCAGCAAAAATAATATCTAACTACAAAAAAATAGAAGATGATAATTATGATAAATTAAATAAATACAAAGATGCTACAAATGTGTCTACTTGGGCAAAGAATTCAGTAGAAGGTGTATTAGAGCAAGGATATATGAATGGATATTCTGATAATACATTTAGACCGAAGAATAATATAACAAGAGCTGAGGCAGTTGTTACATTAAGTAGAATAAAAAAATAAATGGACTAATTGTATGTATTATTACAGTGATTTGTCTTAAATATTAAAAATACTCATATCCAATGGATATGAGTATTTTTAATATTTAAAATTTATCGATGAATAATATATAGTAGTCGAACTTAAAAAAGTTCGTAAATAGATTCTTCAAGGCTCTTGTTA
>NZ_CATXCO010000044.1:0-14174 GCF_958366745.1 uncultured Romboutsia sp. | reverse complement strand
ACATAATAGGTTTATGTAAAGAAAAATTCACAGAAGGTCCAAATAAATTATCAAGAGAAGATATAAACTTATTAGAAGCTAATCTCTATGCTAAAATAGAGGATCTAAAGAATAAAGAAAAATTTGATGCTTTTGAATATGAATTTTTGACTAATTTATATTTAAAAGATATAATAGTTGGGTATTTTATTATAAATAATAAATGGCTACCTAAAGATAAAAAGTTATTCAAAAGCTTGAAAGATGAAAATATAGAATTATTTAGATTATGCAAAAAAGTCATTGAAACCTATGAGTATAAAGACTTGATAAATGTATATAAGTATATATTCATATAATAAATTATAAATCAAGGGGGCTAACTAAATGAGCAATGTAGATAAAGATAAAATAAAAAGAGCAGTTAGAGATATATTAGAAGCAATAGGAGAAGATCCAGATAGAGAAGGATTATTAGATACACCAGATAGAGTAGCTAGAATGTATGAAGAAATATATTCAGGTATTCATCAAGATCCTAGAGATCATTTAAAGGTAATATTCCAAGATGAAGAACATGAAGAGTTAGTTTTAGTAAGAGATGTTCCATTTTATTCATGTTGTGAGCATCATTTAGTTCCATTCTTTGGAAAAGCACATATAGCTTATTTACCAAAAGAAGGAAGGCTTACTGGTCTTTCAAAACTTGCTAGAGTAATAGAAACTTTAGCTAAAAGGCCACAACTACAAGAAAGAATAACTAAATATGCAGCAGATATAATAATGGAAGAACTTAATCCATATGGAGTTATAGTTGTTGTTGAAGCAGAACATATGTGTATGACTATGAGAGGGGTTAAAAAGCCTGGATCAAAAACTATAACGTCAGCAGTTAGAGGTATATTTGAAAAAGATATAGCTGCAAGGGCTGAAGCTATGAGTTTAATAACTATGAAATAATAAAATAGGAGATATACAATATGTTTGATTATAATAAAAGAACTTATATAATGGGAATATTAAATGTTACTCCTGATAGTTTTTCTGATGGAGGTAAATTTAATAGCGTAGATGAAGCTTTAAAGTATGCTATTAAAATGGTTGAAGAAGGCGCAGATATAATAGATTTAGGTGGAGAATCAACAAGACCAGGACATAGCTATGTAGATGCAGATGAAGAATTAAGAAGAGTAATACCTGTTATAAAAAAGCTTAAAGAAGAGTTAGATACACCTATATCTGTAGATACTTATAAAGCGAAAGTTGCAGATGAAAGTTTAAAATTAGGTGTAGAAATGATAAATGATGTGTGGGGTCTTACAAAAGATAAAGATATGGCAAGTGTAATAGCAAAGCACAATGCTTATGTTTGTATAATGCATAATCAAGATGATACTGAGTATGATAAGGATATAATGGAATCTATAAAAGAATTCTTACTAGAAAGTATAAATATAGCTATAAAAGCTGGAATAGATAAAGATAAAATTGTTCTAGACCCAGGAATAGGTTTTGGAAAAACTTATGAACAAAACTTAGAAGTGTTAAAAAGATTAGGTGAGCTAAAAACGTTAGGATATCCTATACTTCTTGGCACATCTAGAAAATCAGTAATAGGAAATACGCTAGATCTACCTCCACAAGAAAGAGTAGAAGGAACTATAGCAACTACTGTTTTAGGAATAAGAGATGGGGTAGATATAGTAAGAGTTCATGACGTAGAGAAAAATTTAAGAGCAGCTAAGATGGCTGATGCTATATATAGAGGATAGCAAGAACTAGTAAAGGAGTATATAGGTGATGAAAAAAAACCTATTTGATAGAAACTTAAAAATAGAAATTACTACAGATGATAAAAAGTTAACTGTAAAAGAAGATAAAATTATAATAGCAGGACCTTGTGCTATTGAAAGTTATGACCAATTACTTAAAACTGCAAAGTTTGTAAAAAGTAAAGGTGCAAATATCCTAAGAGGTGGGGCATATAAGCCAAGAACATCTCCAAATTCTTTCCAAGGGCTAAAAGAAGAAGGTCTTGAAATATTAAAAGCAGTAAAAAAAGAAACGGGGATGGCTGTTATAACAGAGTTAATGGATATAAGAGAGCTTGATAAATTATATGAGGTTACAGATATAATTCAAATAGGTTCTAGAAATATGCAAAACTTTAATTTATTAACAGAAGTTGGAAAACAAGATAAGCCTGTTATGTTAAAAAGAGGTCTGTCGGCAACTATAGGAGAATGTATAGGTGCTGCTGAGTGTATAGCTGTAGAAGGAAATAATAAAATTATAATGTGTGAAAGAGGTATAAGAACGTATAATGATTATACTAGAAATACATTAGATTTAGCTGCAGTACCTATTATACAAAAAGAAACTGGACTTCCTGTAGTAGTTGATCCATCTCATGGTACTGGTGTTAGATACTTAATAAAACCGATGTCTATAGGAGCATTTGCAGTTGGTGCTGATGGAATTATGGTAGAAGTACATCCAGAACCAGAAAATGCACTATCAGATGGTATGCAATCCCTTAATTTTAGTGAATTTGAAGATTTAATAAATTCTATAAAATAAATCATAAAAAGAGGTAAATTACCTCTTTTTTTATGACTAAAAAAGTATTAAATAATAAAAAAAATGTAAATACTTAATTATATATATAAAAATATTTAAGTATTTTAAAATATATTTTTTTAAAAAAAAGAAGGAATTTACCAAAAAAAGTCGAATTATGAATAATGAGCATTTGACAAATTTAGAATATAATGTAAAATAGATATGTTAAGATAAAAAAACACCAGAAGGTGATAATATGAATGATATAAAAGATATTATAGAAGAAATAAAAAGTCGATGTGATATAGCAAATGTTATATCTAGCTATATAAACATAAAACCATCAGGGGCAAATTATAAAGGATTATGTCCTTTCCATGGTGAAAAAACGCCATCTTTCTACATAAACACATCAAAACAAATTTATAAATGCTTTGGATGTGGTGAAGGTGGAGATGTTATAAATTTTGTAATGAGAATTGAAAACTTAGATTTTATGGATGCAGTGAAATTATTAGCTAATAGATGTGGGATAGAAATCAATACTCATGTAGATGAATCCACAAAGGAAAGAATGGAAAAATCTAAAAAATTTCAAGACATACATGTAGAAGCAGCAAGGTTTTATTTTTCAAATCTTATAAAAAGTAAAAATCCAGGATATGAATATCTAAGAAAAAGAGGATTAGATGATAAAATCATAAAAAAATTTGGTTTAGGATATTCGTTAGATTCATGGAACTCACTTATGAATTATCTAATATCGATAGGATATAAAAATGAAGATTTAATAGAGTGCGGTTTATTTGGATATAAAAGTGAGACTAAAAAGATTTATGACAAGTTTAGAAATAGAGTAATGTTTCCTATATTTGACTATAGGGGAAATGTAATAGGATTTGGTGGAAGAGTACTAGATGACTCTTTACCTAAGTATCTAAATTCTCCAGATACACTAATATTCAACAAAAGACAAAATTTATATGGATTAAATTTTGCTAGAAAAGAGATAAAAGATAGAAGTGTGATATTAGTAGAAGGATATATGGACTTAATATCACTTTATCAATATGGAATAAAAAATGTAGTAGCTACTCTAGGAACAGCCTTAACTGATGGACAAGGAAGTTTGATAAAAAGATATGCAGATACAGTTATTATATCATATGATTCGGATGAAGCAGGTATTAAAGCAACCCTAAGAGCTATAGAAATACTTAATAAGTTAGATATTAATGTTAAAGTATTAAATTTAAAGGAGTGTAAAGATCCTGATGAATTTATACGAAAATATGGAGTTTTGGAATTTGAAAAAGAAATCCAAAATTCAACTCATTATATAAAATATAAAATAGACAATTTAAAAAGAAACTTTAACATACAAAAAGATGAAGAACGAGTAAAATTTGCAAAAGAAGCATCAAAAATAATAAAAGAAATAAAAAGCCCGGTAGAAGTTGATTATTATACTAAATACTTAAGTGAACAAATCGATATAAGTGTTGAATCTATAAAGAAAGAAGTCTATGGTAAATATTACAACGGGAATCAAAATAAAAACAACAAAAATAATAAATATATATATAAGAAAGAAGAAAAGATAATTGAAAAACCAAAAGCTATTGAAAAAGGTAAACTTCTGGTAGAAGAAAATCTTATAAAAATAATGTTAGATAGTAAAAAACATAGAGAAATAATATTATTAAAGATAAGTGAAGAGGACTTTTTAGAAAAAGATAGCAAAGAAATTGTAAATTGGTTAATTAAAAATAAAGATTTGGATAAAATAACTATTGACAAAATTAAAAGTTTAAACATATCCGAAGAATATATTAAAGGATTAGAAAGTATATCTTTAGATAATCTTGATTTAAATAATATAAAGAACATAGATGAGATAATTAAAAATATAAGGAAAAATAGTCTTAATGAAAAAATTAATATGCTATTAAAAGAGCAAATAGATATTGAAAAGAATAAAGACGTTAAAGATGTGAAAGAGGTAGATTCTAAAATTATGGAAATAGCTTTAAAAATAGTTGAATTAAGAAGACAATTACAAAGGTTATAATGGAAGGAGGTCTAAATATGGAGAATAAATCAAACAAAAAAGAATCGAAAAAAATGACAGCTAAAGGTTTAATTGAAAAAGGTAAAAAACAAGGATCTCTTACTCTTGCTGAAATAATGGAAGCTTTTTCAGAAACTGAGTTAGATAAAGATCAAGTAGAAAATCTTTATGAAACATTAGGTAACTTAGGCATAGAAGTTATAGAAAATAAAACTGATAAAGTTGATATAGATTTTGCACAAGATGATTTAGATTTAGATGACTTAGATGAAAGCATAGTAAAAGATGATACACCAATGGAAATAGAAGAAATAGATTTATCTCTTCCAAAGGGAATAAGTATTGATGACCCTGTTAGAATGTATCTAAAAGAAATAGGAAAAATACCTTTATTAAAGCCACATGAAGAAGTAGAGTTAGCTAGAAGAATGCATGAAGGTGATGAATTAGCTAAACAAAGATTAGTAGAAGCAAACTTAAGATTAGTTGTAAGTATAGCTAAAAGATATGTTGGGCGTGGAATGCTTTTCTTAGATTTAATACAAGAAGGTAACTTAGGTCTTATAAAAGCAGTTGAAAAGTTTGATTATGTAAAAGGATTCAAATTTAGTACTTATGCTACATGGTGGATAAGACAAGCTATAACTCGTGCCATAGCAGACCAAGCAAGAACTATAAGAATTCCTGTTCATATGGTTGAAACTATAAATAAATTAATAAGAGTATCAAGACAACTACTTCAAGAATTAGGAAGAGATCCAAAGCCTGAAGAAATAGCTAAAGAAATGGATATGACAGAGGATAAAGTAAGAGAAATAATGAAAATAGCTCAAGACCCAGTATCACTTGAAACACCTATAGGTGAAGAAGAGGATAGCCATTTAGGAGATTTTATACCAGATGACGATGCACCAGCACCAGCAGAAGCTGCAGCATATTCATTATTAAAAGAACAAATAGAAGACGTATTAGGTTCTTTAAATGAAAGAGAGCAAAAAGTATTAAAATTAAGATTTGGTCTTGAAGATGGACGTGCTAGAACTCTTGAAGAGGTAGGTAAAGAGTTTGATGTAACAAGAGAAAGAATAAGACAAATAGAAGCTAAAGCTTTAAGAAAATTAAGACATCCAAGTAGATCTAAAAAACTTAGAGATTATTTAGACTAGAATAAATATATAAATACAAAAATTCGCCTTTTGGGGCGAATTTTTGTAGCATATAGGAAATTATATATACTATATATATAGTTAATACTAGTAATTAATTATTTTTCATCAATTTACTGATATTTAAAATTACTTTTTAGATATTAGTGATTGTATAATAGTTGTATTTCAAATTTAAAATATAAATACTGTTATTATAATTGGAATAAAGAAGTATTGCTTAGTAAGAAAGGAAATTATATATGAAATTAACAGATAGATTATTAAAAATAGCAGATTTAGTTACAAAAGGTAAAAAAATAGCAGATATAGGTACGGACCATGGATATATACCTGTATATTTATTAAATAAAGGACATGTTGACTTTGCAATACTTGCAGATGTAAATAAAGGACCTCTAGAAAATGCGAGAAGTGAAGTAAGGCATAATAATTTAACTGATAAAGTAGATTTAAGATTAGGTTCTGGTATAGAGGTACTTAATGAAAATGAAGTAGATGAAGTAATAATAGCTGGTATGGGAGGAATATTAATAAGTGAGTTACTAGAAGCTAAAAAGAGTGTAGCTCATAACTTAGATAAATTAATTCTTCAACCTATGCAAGCTCAAGATGAACTTAGAAAATATCTTTTAAATAATGGATATGAAATATTAGATGAAGTTTTAGTTAAAGAAGACTTTAGAATATATGAAATAATAGTGGCTAAGTATACTTCAAAAAATACTGTTGTAGATGATGAAATATACTATGAAGTTGGTAAAAAGCTTATAGAAAATAAAGACCCATTATTAAATGAATTTATAGATAAAAAAATATTTATGTATAATTCAATACTTAAAAAATTAGAAGGTAAAACTGGTGAAGAAATAGAAAAGAAAATAAAGATAAGTACTGAGAAAATTTCAAAACTTGAAAATTTAAAAAAATAAAATAAAGGGGTATAGTATGTTATTAAAAACAATTATAAAAAAGATAGAGTCTAAATATCCATTAAACTTAGCTTATGATTGGGATAATGTAGGTCTTTTAGTTGGAGACTTTGATATGAATGTAGAGAAGGTTTTAGTTGTTCTTGAAGCAAATGAAAAAGTTATAGATGAAGCTATAGAAAATAACATAGATTTAATAATAACTCATCATCCATTTATATTTAAAAAAATGAACAAGATAAATACCATGGATTTAAAAGGGAAGCTAATACATAAACTTATAAAAAATGATATAGCTCTTTATTCTATGCATACAAATTTTGATATAGCCTATGATGGATTAAACGATTATTTCATGAAGTTAATGGGATTTGAAAATTCAAAAGTATTAGAGGTAACTAATACTGAAACTTTATATAAATTAGCTGTATACGTGCCTAATACACATGTAGATAAAGTTAAAAATGCATTATCTGATGCAGGTGCAGGTCATATAGGTAACTATAGCCACTGTAGTTTTAGTTCTCAAGGTATAGGTAGTTTTAAACCACTTGATAATGCTAATCCCTATATAGGAAGTTTGGGAGAAGTAGAGCTAGTTGAAGAAGTTAAAATAGAAACTATAGTACCTAACAAAACGTTAGGGGGGGGAATAAGTTCTATGATAAAAGCTCATCCTTATGAAGAAGTTGCATATGATATATATAAACTTGAGAATAAAGGAAACTCTGTAGGTTTAGGAAGAATAAGCAAATTACAAGATAGTATAACTTTAAAGGAATTATGCAATAGTATAAAAGAAAAGCTTAATATGGAACATATCAGAGTTGTAGGTAATCTTAATGATAAAATAAATAAGGTTGCAGTAGTTACTGGATCTGGAGCAGATATGTTCAAAAAAGCCAAGAGAAGCGGTGCAGATGTATTAATAACTGGAGATATGAAATATCATGATGCTCAAGATGCACTAGATATAGGAATGAATGTAATTGACTGTGGACATTTTGATACAGAAGATATATTTAAAGATGCAATTAGTATTTATTTAGAGGATATTGAAGGGATAGAAGTTATAAAAAGTAATGTTAATTTAAATCCATTTAAAATAATATAATAAAATGAAAGTGCCATAAAAATAATTTATGGTACTTTTATTTATTTTACGATAGTTATTTAGTTATATTATTTTTTTGTAAAAGTTTCTTTACTTCATATACATCAGATTCAATTAAAGTATTAGCCTGTTCAGATATTATTTTATTATTAGCTAACTCTGATAATTTAGATATTGCTAATTCTTTTTTATATTCTCATGGTAACTCAGAGTTTAGTTGCTTAATAGCCATAACAATTTGTTTTGCAAGGTTATAGTAGTCTTTAAGTTTTTGACTTGCTATTTTTTCGTTTAAATAATTTACTAAAAAAACTATAGCTACAGTTATAATAAAGGTTATTATAGTTAACAATGGATTAAATAAAATAGAATCAAAAATTAAACCTTCTTTCTTAATTTGATGTAAAAAAAATGAAATTTTAAAATATAATTATTTTTATTTTAATAATACAAATACTATTAGTGTAGTATATGACATTTAAGAAGGAGAAGTGCTATGATAAAATATCTTGTTAAAAGAACAGTCAAAAATGAAATGTTAGAAAATAGTAAAAAAATAGCTTTTTATACAGGAATAGCAGCAGTATCCACAGTAGGAGGATATATTTCGTATAAAGCTATAAAGAAAATGAGAAGTCGAAAAGAAGATGAGATAGAATATTTAGAGTATGAAGAATACGATTCTGATGATCTAGAAAATGAGTTAGAAAAAGATGAATTAAAAGAAAAAGTAGAAGAATTTAATTCTAGAAGAATTTGTCATGAGAACTGTGAAGATGCATCACCAGGAGAAATAGAGAAACATATAAATTCTATAAAAGATGATAAAGAAAATATGAAGATAGATACAGATGAATATAAAAGTGTAGAATATGAAAACTATGAAGATGATATAGAAGAATAAAAAGGCTAAAAGCCTTTTTATTCTTATTGATAAAATAAACCTTGTAAAATATAAAAGATACTTTACAAGGTTTATTTTGATTAGGGTTAACATCCAAAAAATTATCAAGATTACTATAATGTAGTGGAATATTTTTATAAAGACTATAAAAATAAAAAGCTTAGTCAAACTTTGACTAAGCTTTTAGTATTTTAATGTCCAGTTAAATCACTTTCGTTAAATCTATCTTGAATCTTTTCAGTAACTTTATTTATCGGTTTTTTAAAGAATACTGTAAATATTACAAATACAACAATAAATATTGCTAAAGTAGAGATATCTTTTGTTAAATTTGGCATATATATTCCACCAACTGCTTCACGCATAGCAGATATTGCATATGTGAATGGTAATAGTGGATAAACATTTTGGAAAAATTGTGGAGTAACTTGTATAGGGAATGTTCCTCCTGATCCTGCAACTTGTATAACTAATAGTACAACTCCTATTGCTTTTCCAACATTTCCAAATATAGAAACTAAAGAGTAAACAATAGCTGTAAATACTATACTTGTAAATACTGATATTAGGATAAATAATGGTATATTAACTGCTTGTACTTTTAGGAAATATATATCACCTAAACTTACGATAAGAGCCTGAATTATAGTCAATGTTAAGAATGTAAGTCCTCTACCAAAATAGACTTCATTTGGTTTATAATCACCATGTACATTTGTAGATAGTAAAGACATTAAAAGTAATATACCTACCCATAAAGATAAAACTGTATAAAATGGTGCCATAGCTGAGCCATAATTTTTTATAGGATATAATCTATTTTCAACTAAATCAACAGGTTGTTTTAAGAAGTCAGAACGTTTTAAAACATCACTCTTAAGTAATGATATAAGTTCATTTACTTCATTACTATTATTTATTTTTTTCATAGAATCTACAAGGGTATCTACTACAGATTTAGCATATGGTAGCTTTTCTTTTATAAATGATGCACCTTTTTCAGCACTACCACTAAAAGATAACGTAGTATTTAATATATCTTCAACTGCTGGTAATTTTTTTTCAGCACTATCTAATACTGCTATTATATTGTCTGCAACTTTAAAACTATCTTCTATAATATTACTTATAGGATCTTGTATTTTTGAATCAAAATTATTTAATATAGATGATGTTATTGTATTTACATCACCTATAACTTTTAATAAGTTATTTAAATTAGTTAAAGGTGGTTTTTCTCCATTAGCCACTTGGTTTTTAATAGTTTGTAGTGAGCTAACTGCTGTATCTAATTTAGCACTTATACTGTTAAGTGAATCTATTACACTTTTTAACTGGTTACCAGGAACAAGTTTGTTTAATTTTTCTAAAAACTTAGTTAAAGTATTTGTACTAGATGCTAAGTCTGATAACTTAGTAGATAAATTATCTATAAGTTGAGGAGCTGATTCAGAACCTTTATTTATAGCATCTATTAAATCTGAAACTGCATTTTTAGCATTTGATGATATTTCTGATATTAATCCTAAATCATTTTTTAGAATAGGAGAAAGTTGACTTAATCCTGTTTTTGAATCATTTAAAAAGCTTTTTATATCAGACGATAAGTTTTTAGAATTAGTAATAGTATCTTTTATAAGAGGCATATCATTTTGTATGTCTTTAATTATATCTGATACTTTATCAGTTGCATCAACAGCAGTATCAACAACCTTATCTATATCTTTAAACTTACCTTGTACTTCAACTAAATTATTTTCTAAAGTTGATAGTTTAGGTAATTGTTTTTCAATTTCTATTCCTGCTTCCTTAAATGCCTTTAAAACCACTTCACTTACTGTTTTAACAACAGTTTGGTTTACTTCATTTTGAATAGTTGTAGCTCCTTTACTTGTAATTTTAGGGGCTATAGCATTTATTTTTTCGTTTACTGTATATATTATAGTACCTTTTTTTATATCTTTAGAAACTAAAGAAGCTAAATTCTCAGAAAAGTTTGAAGGTATTTCTATGTACGCATAATATTTACCAGAATTTACACCTTCTAGGGCTTTTTTTCTATCTACGAATTTCCAACCTAAATCTTTATTAGTTTTAAGTTCTTTTACTAGTTCATCACCCATATTTACCTTTTTATTCATTATTTCTGCACCAGAATCTTCATTTATAACTGCAACAGAAATATTTCCTGTGTTACCGTATGGATCCCATGAAGCTTTTATATTAAACCATGCATAAAGTGATGGTAATATACATAGGCCAATTATGATAACTAATAAAACCTTATTAGTGAAAATATCTTTTAAGTCATTTTTATATATCTTGAAAATATTTTTCACTTAAATCACCTCCAAGTTAAAATAAAGTTAGGAATCAAACTATATTCATTATAAATGGAAAATTAAATATAGTAAAGTTACAATTTGGTATCTTTTTTGACAAAAAAATACAAATTAATAAAAATATAAATTTTTATAAGAGAATCAATCTTTTTAAAAAGTTGAGTTATTTAATTGTATTTTATGTAATTTAAAGAATTTTATAGTATTTATATAAAATAAAATAGGTAAGTAAAAAATTTTTACTTACCTATTAAAAAATAAATAGATTTGAAATTATTTGAGTATGTTCATTTAGTATATTTAGTCCTATTAGAATTAATATAATACCACCTATTATCTGGGCATAATTTTTGAATACAGATCCAATTTTTTTACCAATTAATACCCCTATAAAGCAAACTAAAAATGTTATAACTCCAATTGATACACAAATTGGTATTATATCAATGTTTAAAAAAGCAAAAGTTACTCCAACTGCTAATGCATCAATGCTAGTTGCAATAGATAAAATTATTAATTCTTTATTATCTAAATATGTAGAGTTATCATTATCATCATCTTTAATAGCCTCAACTATCATTTTTATACCTAGAAAGCTTAGTAAAAAAACTGCAATCCAATGATCTATACTTCTTATGTATAACTCAAAGTTCATGCCAAATAACCACCCAATAAGAGGCATAACTGCTTGAAATAGTCCAAATAAAAATGCAATTTTAGTAGCTATTGATAAATTTATTTTTTTTAGTGTCATACCTTTAGTAACAGATACTGCAAATGCATCCATAGAAAGAGCAAACCCCGTTAATAATATACTAAAAATTCCCATATAAAACCTCCTTAAAACATGTCCTAAAATAAGTATATATTAAGTTGAGTATTATAAGTATAAAATTAATGACTTAATAAAATAATTATATATAACTTATGAGTTATAATTGTTCATAAAATTTAAAAATGATTTTACACTTAAGTAAAATATAAATGCATCTTTAAAATTCTTTAAATCTAGATTAAGATATTCTTTTATTTTTTCTAACCTATATATTAATGTATTTCTATGTAAGAACAACATATTTGAAGTTTTAGATATGTTTAAATCATTTTCTATAAAATTAATACCAGTAGTAAGTAAATTTTTATCTATATTTTTTATAATATCATATTTTATTAATGAAGAAATTTGCTTATTATTACTTGCAATAGAAGTAACTTTATACATTATTAAATCATTTAAAGTTATAAATTTACTAGTATTACTATCATTAATTATTATATCAATCAATTCATTGGTTATATTTATCTTAAAGTCTAGATTATCAATGTTAGTTATTTTTTCTAAATATATAATATAAGTTTTTGAATATGTTTCAGATTCTATAATTGTAGGAGTAGAACAGTCTATATCTAAAATATCATCAGACACTAATAGTAAATAATTATTATAATTGTATATTTGTACATCTTCATATAAATTATTAAGTATATTTTTTAAAGAATCAAAATCTAGATTTTGTTGATTAAACAAATAACAATGTCCGTTTACATGATTTAGTATACTATCTTTTAGAAATTCTATTACATAAGTTGTATTATTAAATTCAATTAGATTTTGATTAGAAGTGATCTTTTCGTTATTATATTTAAACATATTGATTTTTTTATTAGTTTCTTTTTCAAAAAACTCTATTAAGCTTTGCATAATTTACCCCCCTCGAAAAATTATGAAATTTTTTATGATTATATTGCTAGTAATTTAAGTATTTTAAAGTATCTAGATTACATTAAAAAGAGTAAGATGATTAATCATCTTACTCTTTTTAATATAACATTAATTCAAACTATTTTGAAGTTTCTTTTACTTTTTCATCTCTTATAGCTACTTGAGTTTCTTTATCAAATATATGGATTCTATGCTTATCCATAGCAAGTTTTAATTTATCTCCTATATTTAACTTATATCTACCATCAAATCTAGCAATGATACTATGGTTACCAGCTTTTAAGTAAGCATATATTTCAGCTCCCATAAGCTCTCCTAGTTCAACATTAGCTTCAAATGTACTATCTAAACTGTTATCAACAAATATATCTTCTATATGAATATCTTCTGGTCTTATACCTAAAATAACTTCTTTACCTATGTATCCATTAGATGTTAAAGCTCCGCAATCTCCAGCATTTAACTTTATACTTAAAGCATCATTTTGTGCATATATTTCTCCATCTTTTTCAACTAATTTTACATCTATGAAGTTCATTTGAGGAGCTCCTATAAATCCTGCAACGAACATGTTGTTTGGAGAATCGTATATATCTTGTGGAGTATCTATTTGTTGAACAATACCATCTTTCATAACTACTATTCTATCAGCCATAGTCATAGCTTCTACTTGGTCATGTGTAACATATATAAATGTAGTTCCAAGTGATTTATGTAACTTAGTTATTTCAGTTCTCATTGCTGTTCTAAGTTTAGCATCTAAGTTTGATAAAGGTTCATCCATTAAGAAAACCTTAGGATTTCTAACTATAGCACGCCCAAGAGCAACCCTTTGTCTTTGTCCTCCAGATAAAGCCTTAGGCTTTCTATCTAATAGATGGCCTAAATCAAGTATCTTAGCTGCTTCTTTAACTTTTTTATCTATTTCATCTTTAGGCATCTTTCTAAGTTTTAAAGCAAATGCCATATTATCGTATACACTTAAGTGTGGATATAGAGCATAGTTTTGGAAAACCATTGCTATATCTCTATCTTTAGGATCTATATCATTTACTAATTTATCTCCTATGTATAATTCGCCATCACTTATATCTTCAAGTCCAGCTATCATTCTTAATGTAGTTGACTTACCACACCCAGAAGGGCCAACTAAAACTACGAATTCTTTGTCTTCTATATCTATATTTACATTTTTTACTGCATTAAATCCATTGTCATAAGACTTGCATATATTTTTTAAAATTACCTCTGCCATAATAAATCTCCCCTTTATACTTGAATATTTTTTATTTAAAATTAATTACAATTAAATGTTATCAGAGAAATGTTTTCCTAGTAATGTTTATATTAACCGAAAAACTTTGTATATATTTTACAAAGG
>NZ_CATXCO010000043.1:0-14410 GCF_958366745.1 uncultured Romboutsia sp. | reverse complement strand
AACAGAATAGAATAACTAATTTATCATAATGATAAAAAGGACTATTATTATAAAACTATAGTCCTTTTTTATATTTACTTATACTTTAATTTACTATATATATTTTAACTTAATTAATCTAATGATTATTAACAGATCTAATAAATAGGAAATATGCAATTATAGTTGTGAAAAAATATATTACCCAAGAAGCCTGATACCCAAAAGAAGTATCAGCTATAACACCTGATAAAAACGGTCCAATTGAAGTACCTAGGATAAAAAACATATTCACAAAACCAAAAATTACAGAGTAGTTCTCATTGCTAAACAGTCTACTAACTCCATAAGATGGCCAAATAGAAGACATACACATAGTAAGACCATAAAATATTGTAAATAAGTATGCAAATATTGGATTACCTGCAAGTATTAAAAAAATTACACTAATACAACTAACAGTTCCCATAAAATATAAAACTATTTTAGTTTTAAACTTATCAAATAAAATACCACCTACAATATTTGCAACTAATCCTGTAACAGCAAGGGTAGACCCTATATTTGCATTAAAAGAAATTGAATACCCTAAAACTGATAAATATGGCTGTATATGTTGCTTGATTCCAGCAAAGCTTATACCCATAAGTAAAAGACCTATTGAAAAAGTCCAAAATGAAGGTGCTTTAGATATATCCTTAAATGTATAGGACTTATCTTTTGACTTATCACTTTTATTGTTAGAATCTTTTAATTTATTCATTACATCATCTGGTCTTTTTGCTATAAACAAGCTTATAGGAAGTGAAACTATAACAACAATAGCTCCTAAAAAGAAATAAGCAAGTCTATAATTATATCTTTCTAAAAATCTAGATACTATTTGCATCCAAAAGAATGTTCCCGTACCTATTCCTGCAAAAACTATTCCCATTATAGAACCCTTTTTTTCTGGTTCAAACCAGTCAGATATCATTGTTGATATTGGTATTGTTGTAAGTCCTCACATTCCTATTGCAACAATTACTCCTATTAGATAAAAAGATAGTATATTATTTGCAAGTCCGTATAGCATGTATCCGCCTCCAGCAAGGATGGATGATAATGACATTATTATTTTTATGTTTACTTTATTTAGAAGACTTCCTACTAAAGGTGAGCATATTGCTACTGTTATTGCTGTTATTGTAAATAGTAGAGAAAATTCTCCAATACTAAAGTTTCTTGCATTTATTACTGGTGCTGTAAGTATTGTATTTACGCTATTTACTATACTAAATGCAACAGCCATAAGTATAAAACTAGATACTGCTATGATATATTTATAATTATTTTTACTTTTATCCATAGTTTGTCTCCTTTATCTAAAAATTTACAAGTATATGATTATAATTCCAAATGTAGCGTAAATAATGCGAGTCTTGTTTAAAAAATTAGATACTTAAAGAAATAAAAGAAATTACATAGATTTTAAGTATTATTGTATAAATATTATTTAATGAGAACTACAATATAGTAAAGGGCGTAAATGTTATATAATGCGAAATGAAAATATTTTTGATATCATATAAGATATTAAGCAAAAAGTAGATATATTAAATAGAAAGGGAAATATTTATGATATACTTTAGTAACTATAAAATTGGTTTAGAAGATATAGGAAGAAATAATGAAGCAACTAATAAAGCACTTCTTGCAATAATGCAAGATATAGCATGTCTTCACAGTGCATCTGTAGGGTATGGGGTTTTAGAAATAGAAACTAAAAAGAGAGCATGGATGCTTTTGGATTGGAAAATGGAGGTCATAAAAAGGCCTAAATATAATGATGATATAAAGGTAGAAACATGGTCAAGAAAAGTAGAAAGACTATATGCATACCGTGATTTTCAGATTAAGGATAAAGAAGGAAATATAATTGTAATTGGAACATCGAGATGGATTTTTGTTGATACAGATAGGAGAAGACCAGTAAGACTTACAGCAGATATTGCTGATTTATATGAATCAGAAACAGATAAAAACGTATTTTTAGAAGAAATGGAAGATATTAAGTGTGGAGATTACCTTTTTAAGAAGGACTATTGTATTCAAAGAAGAGATATTGATATAAATCAACATATGCATAATTTAAGCTATCTAGATATGGCCTATGAAATTCTACCAGATAATATTTACAATAATAAAGTTTTTAATAATATAAGAATAGTGTATAAAAAAGAAATATTGTATGGTGAAAATGTTGAATGTTATTATGAAGAGCAAAATAATAAGCATATTATTACAGCAAAAAGCCAAGATAACATAAATGCTATAATAGAATTGTCATAAAAGTGAAACTACATAAATGATTTTTAATTTTAATATATTACAAACTAATGCAATTTAAAACGTATTATTTAATTTGATCTAATATTAATTATGCTGAAATATAACAAATGCAATTGTACCATAAAATCTTGTAGATGATGATTACTAGATAATTTAAAAATCAAGTAACTTTTCATAGAGTTTATTATGACGAGACTTGATAAAAACACCTATCCTCGAATTGATGAGGGAGGTGTTTTTATTTTGACACTTTATTTAATAGCCAAATAGATTAACATAACCTTTTATATCAAATTTATTTTTAACAGTAAAGTTGACTACTTATTTTGTAATTTATTTTCATAAACATACCTTATCTTAGCCCAATCCATAAATCTATATTCAAACTTCCAAACTATATCAGTTAAAACTCTAAAGCCACTTTTACTAATACCTTCTTTAAAAAATATTTCAACTGAATTAATCTTTTCAGCTAATTCCTTATGAATTATAATTTTATATCCATCAGCTTCAAAAATCTCATCTTTATTAGATGGTTCATCCAGAACCACATCAAATACAGGGCCTAGTCAAGCACTTATTCTACGAATATAAATCCTAAAGCTTTTATCCTTAGAATTAGACTTTTCAAACATTTTATCAATAGCTATTTTACCACTTTCGTGAATGTTAAAAATCATTGTGTCACACCCTTTCAAAATGATTAAACTTATTTTACCCACAAGTTTTTTTAATACACTAAAATATATGGACAACTCAAAATTAAAAAAATAAAAATATTACAGGCTCAAATATTAAATTCATACGTATACTATATTAAAACACGACATAGATTTAAATGCACATATATTTAATACGTACTTACTTATTCATAAATACGATATCTAAAATAGAGAGGGGAATATACAATGCATGAATTAAAAAATTTTAACGATCAATTATTTAAAAATGTAATATCAAATCCTACAGAACAAGAATTAAGAAACTTAGCAAAACCAATGGAAAAAACAACTGAATTTAACAGTGCAAGTTATGTAACTGAAGTTAGAAATAGAAGTGCTAAAAATACTTATATAGTTGATGAGATAGAAGTTGGTGTTGACCAAAAGGAAATAAGTCAAGAAGATGCAGATAAAATATTACAAAAAGTTCTTGAATATGTAAAAGATAAAGATGTAATAAGAGTAGATCGTCAAATGGGTATGGGAGATAAGTTTTCATATAATTGTAGATTATATATATCTAAAGAATACGCTAGAATAGCATATATGTGGAATAACACATTACAACCATCATCAAATCCTGAAAATCCAGATCTTTTAAGTATATATATCCCTGAATGGCCAGAAAGAATAATGATAGCTTATCCTGAAACAGGATTAACTTTAATATTAGGAAGTGACTATTTTGGTGAAGCTAAGAAATCTTTCTTAAGAATGGCTATGTATAAAGTTAAAGAAGAAGGAGGACTTGGATTCCATGCAGGAAGTAAATTACTAAGAGTTTATGATAAAAATCATGAATTAAAAGACGTTGGATTTATAATGTTTGGCCTTAGTGGAACAGGAAAAACAACTTTAACTATACATGACCATGGTTTAACTGGTGAAGAAAAATCTATCGTTAGACAAGATGATGTTATATTTATGGACGAAAATGGATATTGTGTAGGAACAGAAACTGGATTCTTTATAAAAACTGAAGGACTAAATCCAGAACAACAAGGTGTATTATATAAAGCAGCTACAACAGATAGAGCGATCCTTGAGAATGTAAAAGTTTATGATGATGGAAAAGTTGATTTTGATGATGTAAGCTTAACTTCGAATGGTAGAGGTATAATATTAAGAAGTGAAGTACCAAATACTGATGATACTATAGACTTAGAAAAAGCAAATAAAATAATATTTATAACTAGAAGAAATGATATAGTACCTCCAGTAGTTAAATTAAATCCAGATCAAGCTTTAGAAGCATTTATGTTAGGTGAATCTATAGAAACTTCAGCAGGAGATCCAACAAAAGCTGGTCAATCAAAAAGATGTGTCGGAACTAATCCATTTATAATGGGACCTGAAATAGAAGAGGGATTAAGACTTAAAGAAATACTACAAAACAATCCTGATATGGAATGTTATATATTAAATACAGGTAGTGTTGGCGCTAAAGGTGACTTTAAAGGTGAAAAATTAAGTATAAAAGTATCAACAACTATAATGAAAGAAATAGCAAGAGATACTATTAATTGGGTAGAAGATGAAGAATGGGGATATGAAGTGCCAGTACAAGTTAATGGTATAGATATAGAAAAATATAACCCAAGAAATTACTATACAGAAGAGGAATACAAGGTTTTAGCATCTAGATTAAAAGCTGAAAGAAAAGCTTGGTTAGCAAAATATGAATTAGCACAATCAACAAGATCAGAATCAAAATAGGCCATTACTGAAAATTTCGTCTCTTGGTTTTTATAACCAAGGGACATTTTGAGCAACGGATGTGACCGAAGCGGTAGCGAGTGTCATATCGTTGGCGACATGAGCGTAGCGAATTTTTTATATATTAAACTATATTTAATATAATTTTAAGTACTAAACAGTTTTTAGATAAGATATTATAATTAATGTATTCTGAAAATAAAACTAAATTAATATGAGTAGTTAAAATTATTAAAAAGAATATAAAAAATATGAATATTTTTAATGTAGTTGATATATAATATATTAAAGATAGTATTAAATATATTATATATTACATCGCGGAGTGGAGCAGTTGGCAGCTCGTTGGGCTCATAACCCAAAGGTCGCAGGTTCGAGTCCTGCCTCCGCAACCAATTACAAGCATATAACTCTTATATCTTTTGGTATAAGAGTTTTTTTATATTAAGAATAAAATTATAAATAAAAATACTTTAAATGTGATATATATTACACTTATAAAAATTAGCTAAACATATATTGGCAAAAAAATACAAAATTTGATAAAATGAAAATTGAATATGGTATTAACTATGCAAATGTATATAATTTGGAGGATGTTATGTTAGAAGCTATAAAAATAAGAAGATCAATAAGAGCTTATATAAATAAAAAAGTGGAAGAAGAAAAAATAGAAGAAATTCTAAGAGCAGCAATGCAAGCACCATCATCTAAAGGTGCATGTCCATGGGAATTTGTAGTTGTAGATGATAATGAAGTTTTAGAAAAATTATCAAAGTGTCAACATAGAGCAAGACATATAAAATATGCAAATATTTGTATAGTAGTATTAGGAAACAAAGATAAATTTATAAAACCTGGTAAGTGGATACAAGATTTAGGTGCAAGTACTCAAAATTTAATGTTAGAAGCAACTAATCAAGGTTTAGCATCTTGCTGGGTAGGAGTATTTCCAAAGAATAAAGTAGTTAACAAAGTAAGAGAAACTTTAAATTTACCTGAAAAGTTAGTGCCATATGCAATAGTACCTATAGGATATAGTGAAGAAGAAAATGTATTTATAGATAGATTTGATAAATCTAAAATACATAGAAATTTATATAAAAAGTAAAGGTGTACATATGAACAATATAGAGGTATTTAAGGATATAAAAGAAAGTAGTAAAATAGAGCTAAAAAAAATCCTTAAAGAAAGACAGCTTGCTAGAAAAGAAATATTATTTAATGAAAGAGATATAGTTGATAAAGTATATTTTTTAAAAACTGGAAAGATATCAATTTTTAAGATGAATGAAAATGGAGAAAGAAAAGTAATATTCATACTTAGAAATGGTGAAATGATAAATGAAGTAAGTTTTGATAAATCAAAAACTACTACAGTTTCTTGTGAAGCTTTTGAAAAGTCTATAATATTTGAATGTAGAGCAAAAGACTTTATTAAAGTTATGGAAGATGATTTTGCTTTAACTAAGAACATATTAGTTCATACTCAAAATACAAATAGAAGGTTATATAGACAGCTTAAAAACTCAATATCAATAAGGATTGACAAAAAGTTAGCAGCAAAGCTTTATAGAATTGGAAAAGAGTTTGGTGTATGTAATGGCGAATGGACATTATTAAATGTTAATTTAACAATTACATATATAGCAGATATGTTAGGTTGTAAAAGAGAAAGTTTATCAAGAGCAATGAAAATACTTCAAGATGAGAACTTAGTAAAAATAGAAGGTAAAAAAGTATATATAAAGAAAGATGAACTTTCAAGTTATTTTAAATCAACTTAATAATAAACTAAAACTAAGTACCTAAAATAAGGTACTTTTTGTTATATAAAAAGACAAAAATTTAACATAGTGTGATATTTATCACAGACTAAAAAGTTAATCAGATGTTAATATTTATTTAACAAATTCTAGGAGGGAGACAATATGAAGATTAAGTTAGATAAATCAAGCTTTAACCAGGGTTTAGAGAAGTTAAAGTCAGAGTATAAAATATTAGCACCTAAAACTACACCGTTCAAAGGAACGTTTTCTGATACAGATATAACAAAGTATGAAGAAATAAGAACTATAGAAGAAATAGAATTTAATAAAAAATCAAATTTCTCGGCAAAAGAAACAATCCTGCCAATAACTCAAGTGTTGTTTTACTTTACGGAAAAAGAATATAAAACAAGTGATATAGATGATAAAAAGCTTTTAGTATTTTTAAGAGCATGTGATTTAAATGGAGTAAAAAGAATAGATGAGATATACCTTAGAAATGGAATAGAAAGAGACTATTACTATGAAAGATTAAGAGAAAAAGTTAAATTTGTACTTATAGGATGTAAGGAAAGCTTTAGAAATTGCTTTTGTGTAAGTATGGATTCAAATAAAAGTGATAATTACTCAATGGCAATAAACTTAAGAGATGATGAAATATATTTAGATATATTTGAAGGAGAAGCTTGTGACTTTGAAGTTGATTATGTTAAAGAAAATATAATTAATTTAGAAGTTCCTGAAAATATCAACCCAGTAGAACTTTCAAAACATCCTATGTGGGATGAGTATGATGCTAGATGTATAGCATGTGGAAAATGTAACTTTGTCTGTCCAACATGTACATGCTTTACTATGCAAGATATATACTACAAAGAAAATGAAAACGTTGGAGAAAGAAGAAGAGTATGGGCATCATGTCAAGTTGATGGATATACAGATATGGCAGGAGGACATTCCTTCAGAAAAAAACAAGGGGAAAGAATGAGATATAAGGTCATGCATAAAATTCATGATTTTAATAAGAGATTTGGATATCAAATGTGTGTAGGTTGTGGAAGATGTGATGATGCATGTCCTCAATATATATCACTTTCAGAATGTATAGAAAAAGTAGCGGATGTAGTGTTAGTTAAAGAGGAGGCAAAATAAATGAATCAATATATACCAGTTGCAGCAAAAATAACAGATATAGTTAAACATACAGATATAGAATGGACATTTAGAGTAAGTTGTAAAACTGATGGAGTGCTTCCTGGAAAGTTTTATGAAATATCAATACCTAAATTTGGAGAAAGTCCTA
Organism: uncultured Romboutsia sp.; assembly: GCF_958366745.1. NCBI lineage: Bacteria > Bacillati > Bacillota > Clostridia > Peptostreptococcales > Peptostreptococcaceae > Romboutsia > uncultured Romboutsia sp. The sequence goes on along the minus strand of NZ_CATXCO010000043.1, from coordinate 6,590 downwards.
TATCAGTTTCAGGATACGGTAATGACTATATAGATTTCACAATAAGAAATGTAGGGAAGGTAACTAGTGAGTTGTTTAAATATAATATAGGAGATAATTTCTTTATAAGAGGACCTTATGGAAATGGTTTTGATGTTAGCTTATATGAAGAAAGAGATATAGTAGTTGTAGCAGGGGGGAGTGGATTAGCTCCTGTTAGAGGAATAATTGAATATTTTTATAATAACCCTAATAAATGCAAGAGTTTTAAGTTAATAGCAGGATTTAGATCTCTTGAAGATATATTATTTAAACCTGATATAAAAAGATGGAGTGAAAAGCTAGATGTACTAGTTACAGTGGATAAAGCTGATGAAGATTATAATGGTAATGTTGGATTAGTTACAAAGTATATACCAAATCTTAATATAGAAAATCTTGATAATATGTCTGCAATAGTTGTAGGACCTCCTATGATGATGAAGTTTACAGTTGAAGAATTCTTAAAAAGAGATATAGCTGAAAATAATATATGGGTTTCATATGAAAGAAAAATGTGCTGTGGTATTGGAAAATGTGGACACTGTAAGATGGATGACACTTATATATGTATAGATGGACCTGTATTTGATTATTCTTATGCTAAAAATCTTATAGATTAGGAGGATACATGTTATGATAAGAGATTTAAATACTAAAAAAACTATGAAAAATGCTTATAGAATTACTAAAAATAAATATCAAACTTCTCTTAGAGTTAGAATACCAGGAGGATGTGTAGATCCTGAAAGTTTAATGATAGTATCTAAAATTGCTAGTGAATATGGTAATGGAGATATACATATAACAACTAGACAAGGATTTGAAATACTTGGTATAAAAATGGAAGATATGGGTGAGGTTAATAAATTAATACAACCAGTTATAGAAAAAATGGATATAAATCAAGGTGAAAAAAACTCTGGATATCCAGCGGCAGGAACTAGAAATATATGTGCTTGTATAGGTAATAAAGTCTGTCCAAAGGCTCAATATAATACAACAGAATTTGCAAAGAAAATAGAAAAAGCAGTATTCCCAAATGATCTACATTTTAAAATAGCATTAACGGGATGTCCAAATGACTGTATAAAGGCAAGAACTCATGACTTTGGAATAATAGGTATGACACTTCCTTTATATGAAAGAGATAGATGTGTATCTTGTGGAGCGTGTGTTAAAAAGTGTAAAAGGTTATCAACAGGAGCACTTAAAATGGAAAACTACAAAATAGTAAGAGATCATGATAAGTGTATAGGATGTGGGGAATGTGTTCTTAACTGTCCAACTAGTGCATGGACTAGAGATGATAAAAAATATTATAGACTTGCTATAATGGGTAGAACTGGTAAGAAAAATCCAAGACTAGCAGAAGATTTTTTAATTTGGGCAGATGAAGAATCTATAATTAAGATAATACTTAATACTTATAAATATGTTAATGAATATATAGATAAAAATGCCCCAGGGGGAAAAGAACACATAGGTTATATTGTTGATAGAACTGGATTTATGGAATTTAAAAAGTGGGCACTTGAAGGTATTGAGTTAGGTGATATAGTTAAGGTTAGTGAAAATATATATTGGAGTGGTATAAGATATTAATATAAATTAGGGGGTATATTATGCATAACGAAACTTTAGAAAAATTAACTAATGCTGCGAAAAATAAGATTAACATGCTAAATAATAGTAAATTAAAATATTTAGTATCATCTGCTTTTGCAGGATTATATGTAGGACTTGGAATAATATTAATATTTACAGTTGGAGGACTTTTAAGTGCAGCTGATTCTCCTATGACTAAAATAATGATGGGACTATCTTTTGCAGTAGCACTATGTTTAGTTGTTATGACAGGGAGTGAATTATTCACAGGTAATAATATGGTAATGAGTGCTGGAATGTTAAATAAAGGTGTAAGTGGTAAGAGTGTAGCTAAGGTTTGGATGTATAGTTATATAGGGAACTTATTAGGTTCACTTTTAGTTGCAGCATTTTTTGTAGGAAGTGGATTAGTTGATAAAGGTCCTGTAATGGAGTTTTTTGCTACAACATCAATAGCAAAAGCTTCAGCACCAGCAATGCATCTTTTCTTTAGAGGAGTTTTATGTAATATATTAGTTTGTGTTGCAGTGCTTTGTTCTTTTAGAACTAGTGATGAGAGTGCCAAGTTAATAATGATATTCTTATGTTTATTTACATTTATAACTAGTGGGTTTGAGCACAGTATAGCTAATATGACTATATTTGGTATAGTGTTATTTTCTAAAGCTATAGCTGGAGCTACTTTAGGAGGAGCTATATACAACTTAGCTATAGTAACACTTGGAAATATGGTAGGAGGAGCTATAGTTATGGGTATTGGGGTTTATATACTTGGAAGTGAAAAAGGCAAAGTTAATTCTTTAAATAATAAAGCTATATAATAAATTAATAAGCTATCTAAAATGTATGCAAAAAGGTTTAAATTATGCTACATTTTGGATAGCTTTTTATAATACTCATAAGTTATAGCAATATATTTTACTTTATAAATATCTTGCTAAACCATCTAGTTTTTTTAGTAACACAAACCTCATCAGATAAAATCCTCATTCTATAAGCATACATAGCATATTCACCAAGTTTATCAACTAACTTATTATTAACATAAGCCCCAACAAAAGCACCAATACCAGGAACAAGCTGTAAAAGTTTAGCTAAATCTATATAATCTCGGTATTCTTGTTGAAAACTTCGCCAATCTAAATCATTTATATCATCAGATAAAGTATTTTTATATTCATCCCAATTTTCTATTTTAGCAAAAACCTTATTAACATGATTTTGGCTAGAAAAAGCTAATTGAAAAATACTTAATATATACATCCTTTCTCTATAGTCTTTAACATCAAATCCATAAATGCTAGCAAGCTCATAAAGAAGCTTAATTTTTATACCAAGTAAAAGTGGCAAATCAGTAAGACCAATTAATATACCTCCAGCTCCAGTACCTGCTCCTTCAATCATAGCAGTATTTTTATAAGTTTTTATTTTATCTAATGCTAAATCATCTCTTTCCTTTAAAGTAAGTCCTATTAATGGCTTTTTAGTAGTATACTTAGATCCGAATAAAACAACTTTAGTCATATTTTTTATAGCAGAAGTAATTATATTATGATAATTATCAGGTAGTATAGAATTGAATTTATTTTGAACTCCTTTTGAAGCTTTATTTAAAAGAAGGCTTTTTTCTCATTTTTTCTTTCCATATTTCTAGCTCTTTTAATTTTGTATAATTGTAATCTTCCATTTTATCTCCTATTAAAAATTAATTTACTTACTATAATAATATCATACGCGAAAATAAATTTTTAGCTATCAAAATAAAAAATATATGAAGTATCCATAATTTTAATATTACATATTTAAAAGATAAATTACATATGAATAGATAAAAATATTTTATTAGTAATAATGTCTTAATCTCAGACGGCTTAGGAGTAAATGCATTAATTTAAATCATAATGAAATTTATAAATTTTCTGAAAAATATATTGACAGTATATACTAAAGAATATATTATGTAAATATCGACAATAAGTTAGTTAAAACGTCATAAAATGAATTTTAAGAATGTTTTTTATAGAAAGTTTTTATTTTTATTTTTAAATTTAAATTATATATAATATTTTAAATTTAAATTACATATAATGATAGATAAAATATTTTATTAATAATAATACTATGACAAATAGGGTTGGACAGTAAGGTGAATGTATTATGAAACAAAAAAGTGTAATTATAAAGAGTATAATCATAATTTTTTCAATTGTATTATTAGCACAAGTATATACTCACAAAAAAACAAATTTAACTGGTGAAATTTACAATAGAGAATTTAATCAAAATGTTGTATTTTATCCTCAACACCAAGATGATGAAGTTTTATGGGGTGGAAGTGCCATATTAAGAGCAATTGAAACATGTGGTAAAGATAATGTATATGTAGTGTTAGTATCGGATGGTTTAGGAGTTAATGTATTTAAAGATGAAGCATATAAAAATATGACTAAAGAACAAAAAAAAGAAATAAGGGATAAAGAATTTAAGGCAGCTCTTAGACAGTTAGGTGTAAAAGAAAAAAATATAATACTACTATCAGATATAGATAAAGACAGTAAGAATAGGTTTGAATTAATGAAAAAAATCATACTAGAATTTGAAAATAATCTTAAAAATGTAACACATATATCACACCACTATGAGTATGATGATCATCCTATGCATATAAAAAATGGACAAGTTTTAAAAAATCTTAAAGACGAAGGAAAGGTAAAAGATGTACTTTATTTTATGAAACCTCAATATGTAAAATTTATACCGGAAAAAAATAGAGTAATATACCAAGTAAATGATATGTCCGAATATAATAAGGTAAAAAAAGCTTGTTATGAATATAAAATAGTTGATATTGAAAATGGTAGGCATGGAGTTGGATATATATCTGCACATAGTTATTTTGATAACTTATTAAAGTCTCCTAATCTTGAATCAATATTAAGTGATAAATAAGATTAATATTATTATTTAAACTATAATGAAATTTATAAATTTTCTGAAAAAAATATATTGACAGGATATACTAAAAAGTATATTATATAAGTATAAACAACAAGTTAATTGAAATGCTATGAAAAGGAAAGTAACTTTAAGAATACTTTTACAGAGAGCTTCTATTGGTGAGAAGGAGCAAAGGATATTAAAGTGAAAATGGCCTTGGAGCGGTGTACCGAGATCTTTTGATTTAGGCTACAACGGGTTCACCCGTTACAGTGATAAAGTATAACCAAAATTTGGCGTACTTGATGAGGTTTGTATTGTGAGATACAAATAAATTAGGATGGTAACACGAAGTTAATACTCTCGTTCCTAAGACTTAGTTCTTAGGGTCGGGAGTTTTTTTATGATTAAACTTATTAATCTTAATAACATCAAAAAGCTATATCTGTTAAAGTAATAAGATGCGCGCGGCTTTACACTTTAATAGGATTAAAAAGTGATATTTAAAACTAGAAACAGTACAAAAGAGTATATAAATATTGGTTAGATTAGACTTTATAAAATTTTAAAATTAAAAATGAAATTATAAATTAATTTAATAAAAAATAAGATGAAAGGGGAATTAATATGAAAACAGAAATAAAAAAAGGAAATCCACTAGCCTTATTACCATTAGGAGTATTTTTAGTATTATTCGTAGGAAGTGGATTAATAACAGGTGATTTTTATAAAATGCCATCATTAGTAGCATTTTTAATCGCAGGAGGAGTAGCATTATTATTTAATAGGAAAGTAAGTTTAGAAGAAAAAATGAATATATTCTGCAAAGGAGCAGGAGACTCTAATATAATTTTAATGGTTATAATATTTTTACTTGCAGGAGCATTTTCAAGTGTAGCTAAAGCAATGGGAGGAGTAGACTCAACTGTAAACTTAAGTTTATCTATACTTCCATCAAATCTTTTAGTAACTGGGTTATTTATAATAGGATGCTTTATATCTGTATCAATGGGAACTTCAGTAGGGACAATAGCAGCACTTGCTCCTATAGGACTAGGAATATCAGAAAAAACAGGAATACCAGTAGCATTAGTAATGGGAGCTGTTGTAGGTGGTGCAATGTTTGGAGATAACTTATCTATGATATCAGATACAACAATAGCGGCAGTTAGAACTCAAGGTTGTGAACTTAAAGATAAATTTAAAGTTAATTTCTTAATAGTTTTACCAGCAGCAATAATTACAGCAATATTATTAACAGTAGTAACATCAGGATATTCTACTACATTAAATGATAATTATAATTATGAATTAATAAAAGTTTTACCATATCTTTTAGTATTAGTAGGAGCTTTATGTGGAGTAAATGTATTTGCTTTACTTGGAAGTGGGATAATATTTGCAAGTATAGTAGGTCTTTTAACTAATTCTTTTGATATATTTGGACTTATAGAAGCTATATCAGGTGGTATTTCTGGTATGTATGAATTAAGTTTACTAGCTATAACAATTGGTGGAGTTGTTTCACTTATAAAATTCAATGGTGGAATAGACTATGTATTATACTTTATAACTAGTAAAATAAATAGTAAAAAAGGTGCTGAATTTGGAATAGCGGCATTAGTTAGTGTTATAGATTTATGTACAGCAAACAATACTATAGCAATAGTTGCAGCAGGACCATTAGCTAAAGATATTGCAGATAAGTATGATATAGATAAGAGAAAGACTGCAAGTATACTTGATATATTCTCATCTTGTTGGCAAGGTATAATACCATATGGAGCTCAGTTATTAACTGCAGCCGGTGTAGCAGCTATATCGCCAGTAGAAATTATACCATTCCTTTATTATCCAGGATTAATGTTTATATGTGGAATACTATCAATTACATTCTCTAATGTACTATTAAAAAATATAAAATCAAATGAAGTAGCATAAATAAAAAAAGGTGGTATCAAATGATATCATCTTTTTGCGTATAAGAAAATTATATCATAAATATATTTCTGGATAACCTATGAATA
>NZ_CATXCO010000042.1:0-14442 GCF_958366745.1 uncultured Romboutsia sp. | reverse complement strand
AACTAAAGATAGAATATGATGAGAAACTTGAAAAGTTTGCAAATCAAAAAGAAAAAATGCTTGAGCAAGCAAGACAAGAAGCATTTAGAATTACTAGACAAGCAAAAGAAGAAGTAGATAATATTATAAAAGAATTAAGAAGATTAGAAGAAGAAAGAGCATCAAAAGAAAAGAACCAACAAATAGAAGCTCTTAGAAAAGAATTAACAAGTACTATGGGAAGTTTACAGCCTACGGTTAAGAGCATGATAGTCCCTAAAGTTGCAAGTAAAGAAATAACTGATTTGAAGGCAGGAGAAGATGTAAGAGTAATAACTTTAAATCAAGAAGGTACTGTTGTTTCTGTTGATAAGAATAAAAAAGAAGCTGTAGTGCAAATTGGTATAATGAAAATGACACTACCATTTAAATCATTACAAAAGGTTAAAAAAGATGTTAAGAAAACTGTAACAAAATCAACTAGAAATATAATAAAATCTAAATCTGGTAACGTAAAGAGTGAAGTAGATTTAAGAGGTATGAATTTAGAAGAAGCAACTATGGAAGTTGAAAAATACCTAGATGATGCATATGTTGCAGGTCTAGAAAATGTAACAATAATACATGGTATAGGTACGGGAGTTTTAAAATCAGGCCTTCAAGATATATTAAGAAGAAACAGACATGTAAAATCACAAAGAGCTGGTCAATACGGTGAAGGTGGTGCAGGTGTAACTATAGTTACACTAAAATAAATTAATACTAATAAGGTGATAGATGTGATACTTGTATCAGCATGTTTACTTGGAATAAATTGTAAATATAATGGTGATAATAATAAAAATGAAAAAGTAGCAGAATATCTTAAAGATAAACAATTTATAATGGTTTGCCCGGAACAATTAGGAGGACTATCAACACCACGTGATCCATCAGAGATTATAAGGCTAGATGGTAATGCTGTTATAGAAGGAAAAACCAGTGTAATAAACAATAAAAGACTAGATGTAACAAAGAAATTTAAACAAGGTGCTATGGAAACTTTAAAAATAGCTGATTTATATGGATGTAAAAAAGCTATATTAAAAGAGGGTAGCCCTTCATGTGGATCGAGTTTAATATATGATGGAACTTTTACAGGTAAAAAAGTATCTGGAGTAGGAGTAACAACAGCGTTGCTTAGACAAAATGGGATAGAAGTTATTAGCGAAAAGGATATAATGTAGATATATAATAGTAAATAGTGTCAAATACCTTGAAAAAACTTAGAATTTGATTTACCATAAAATAATAACAAAGAGAGAGGAGCAATATAATGCAAGACTTTAAAGTAGCAGTAGCAACATGCTTAAAAGAACATATAGAAGAATTGACTTTAGAAGAAATAACAGCACTTATAGAAGTGCCACCAAATAAAGATATGGGAGATTTTGCATTCCCATGTTTTAAATTAGCGAAAGTATTTAGAAAAGCACCTAACATGATAGCGGCTGAGTTATCAGAAAAAATAGAAGCTAAAGGAGTTATATCTAATGTTACTCCATTAGGTGGTTATATAAACTTCTTTGTTAATAAATCTCAATTAGCAGAAACAGTTATAAAAGATGTATTAACAAAGAAAGAAAAGTACGGTCATAGCGATTTAGGAAAAGATAAAACTATAGTAATAGATTTCTCATCTCCTAATATAGCAAAGCCATTCCATATAGGTCATATAAGAACTACAGTTATAGGGAATGCTTTATACAAAATATATGATTCTCAAGGATACAATACAGTTAGAATAAACCATTTAGGAGACTATGGAACTCAATTTGGTAAGCTTATAGTAGCTTTCAAATTATGGGGTAATAAAGAAGCTGTAGAAGCTAATCCAATACCAGAGTTATTAAAATTATACATACAATTCCACGATGAAGCTGAAAGGCACCCAGAAATGGAAGATGAGGCAAGAGCTTGGTTTACTAAGTTAGAAAATGGAGATAAAGAAGCAAAAGAATTATGGCAATGGTTCAGAGATGAAAGTTTAAAAGAATTTGCTAGAGTTTATGACTTATTAGATATAGAATTTGATTCATACAACGGAGAAAGTTTCTATTCAGATAAAATGGATAGAGTTATAGATATAATAAAAGACAAAGGATTACTTCAAGAATCTCAAGGAACTAATATAGTAGACTTAGAAGAATATAATATGCCACCAGCACTTATAACTAAGAATGATGGATCTACATTATATATGACAAGAGATTTAGCAGCAGCATTATACAGAAAAGAAAATTATGACTTTGAAAAATGTATATATGTAGTTGGTTCGCAACAAAGCTTACACTTCCAACAATTATTCAAAGTTTTAGAACTTGTTGGATTTGAATGGGCTAAGGATATGGTACACGTTCCATTTGGTATGGTAGCATTAGAAGAAGGTACTATGTCTACAAGAAAAGGTAGAGTAGTATTCTTAGAAGATGTTTTAAAACAAGCTATAGAAAAGACAAAAGAAACTATGCTTACTAAAAACCCAAATGCTTTAAATGTTGATGAAATAGCTAAACAAGTTGGGGTTGGAGCAGTAGTATTCCAAGAATTATCTAACAGTAGAATAAAAGATTACACATTCTCATGGTCAAGAACACTAAGCTTTGAAGGAGAAACAGGTCCTTACGTTCAATATACTCATGCTAGATGTTGTGCAGTTTTAAGAAAAGCTGAAGAAGAAGTTACAACAGATATTAACTATGAATTATTAAATGATGTAGATAGTGCGGAAGTTTTAAAAGTTATAGCATCATTCAATAAAACTATACTTAATGCTATGAGAAAGAACGAGCCACATATAATAACAAGATTTGTCCTAGATTTAGCACAAGCATTCAATAAATTCTACCATGATAACTCTATATTAGTAGAAGATGCTGAGTTAAGAAAAGCTAGACTTGCTTTAGTTTGTGCTACTAGACAAGCATTAGAAAATGGTCTTAAATTATTAGGAATGCAAGCGCCAGAAAGAATGTAATTTATATAAGTGTACAGGGATGTCGAAAATCGATACTTTACATCTGAAAATGTAATATTGTATAATAATAGCAAGTAATATAGTAGTATACACTCGTTTGTACACTACTATTCCCCTGTATAAACGACAGCTTATAAGCTGTCTCTTTTTTTTGATTCGTATAGGTTATAATATAGTATATTAAACTAATTACTTGATAAAAATAATAATTATAAAATATTACAAGGAAAATAATATTTATGAAAGATAATTTAATAAAAAAAGCGTATATATCAGCATTTGATATAGAGGATAAGTATTTAAAAGATTTAATTGTAATTAACACAAAATGTTTAGTAGATGATAATATACAAAGACGTGTATACATAGATAACAAGAGATTAAGAGATGAATTAATATATTATAAGTTTTATGGAGAAAGACCAAATTATAATAATATACTTAACCTTTTATTACCTGTAATAATTTCTAATACTAATATTAAGAAAAGTGAAGATGAAGTACTTGAATTAATTCAAAAGTATGTTAAATACTTTAAAAAGGAAGAATACTTATTTGAATACATATTATCTTCTGTTTTATACAACTCAATTATTCATAATATAATAGAAGATAACACAATAGAGTATAAAGACTTGCTTCAAAAAATAAAGGAACAAATTATAGGATTTACTATTTCATTAGATAAAGCAAGTACTATAAAGTTTCATATGGCAAGAATAAATGCGATACAACAAATAGATAAGTATATAGATTTAAAAGTACAAGATTATGACGATGAGAAAATTTTAGGTAGTTTATTAAATATATTATATGATATATATATTGAAGATAGAGAAGTTAAAGATTTTGGGAGTAAAAGTATAAAAAAATCTATACTATCTATATTAGGAGATGATGAAAATCACAATATAGACAATATAGACTTTATTTTATCGATGTCAGAATATATAGTTAAATTAAGACAGTATAAAATTAATAAAAAAGTATACGATAAAAACTCAGATCCTAGATACTTAATAAATCTTAATGAAGGGGATACGTATAATGATCCTATATTCAATCAGATAAAAATTATATCTAAGAACTTTAATAATAATATACTAAATATAAATATTAAATCTAAATCTGGCTTATATGTATTGAAATTTAAAAAGGCTTAGAATTTACTTACTTGACTCTAAGTAGTTTATAAAGTCTTCTTCTGTTGTTTCAGTTAAAAAACAGATTTCTTTAACTATATTATTTCTAAGATCGATAAAATCTTCAAGACCTGTATTTTCATTAGTGTATTCTAATGCTTTTAAAATAAGTAATAAGTCTCTCTTTGATAAAGCGTTGATAGATACTTGGTCAATTAATTCCATAAAAAACTCCTTTTCTAACTTATATAATTATAATACTAATATTCTACAAAATATATGTAAAAACCTTCTATTAAAAAATATTTAGATAATGTTTTACACATATTATTTTAACCTAAAAATAGCATAAAAATATACAATAATCTTAATAAAGAGGTGAAATAATTGAAAATTTTATTAACAACATTAAATTCTAAGTTTATACATACAAATTTAGCTATAAGATATTTAAAATCATATACTAAAGATTTAGTTGATGCAGATATAAGAGAATATACAATTAATAATGATTTAGACTATATATTAAAAGATATATACAAAAATGATTATGATGTAATATTATTCTCAACATATATTTGGAATGTATTAGATATAGTAAAGCTTTGTGAAAATATAAAAAAAGTAAAACCAAACACAATCATAGGCTTAGGTGGACCGGAAGTAACTTATGATAGTGAAAATGCTATGGAAAAATATCCATTTGTAGACTATATATTATGTGGTGAAGGTGAATTAGTATTTAGAGATTTAGTTATGTATCTTCAAGGTAATAAAAATATAGAAGATGTAGAAGGAATAGTATATAGAAATAATGGAGAAATAGTGGTAAATAGACCTAAGGAATTATTACAAAACTTAGATGAAATACCAAGTCCGTATGAAAATCTAGATCCTAAAGAATATGAAAACAGAATTGTTTATTATGAAACATCAAGAGGATGTCCTTTTAATTGTCAATATTGTTTATCATCTACACTTAAAGGATTAAGATATTTCAGTATAGATAGAGTAAAAAAAGATTTAAAAGCTTTAATTGATGCAAGGGTATCACAAATTAAGTTTATAGATAGAACGTTTAATGCAAATAAGAAGTTTGCAAAAGAGATAATGAATTTCCTTATGGAAAATGATAATGATTATACTACATATCACTTTGAGGTAACGGCGCATTTATTAGATGATGATATGTTAGAATTTTTATCTAATTGTAAAGAGGGATTATTCCAATTTGAAATAGGTGTCCAAACTACTAATCAAAAAGTACTAGATGCTGTTGGAAGAAGAGATGACTTTACTAAATTATCTAAAGTTGTTAAGAAGATAGCTTCATATAGAAACATACATCAGCATCTAGATTTAATAGCAGGACTTCCTTATGAAGATTATGCTAGCTTTGAAAATTCATTTAATGATGTATTTAATTTAGGAATAGAACATTTACAATTAGGATTTTTAAAGATGATAAAAGGAACCGGAGTAAGAAAAACTGCAAATGAGCATGGATATAAATATAAAGATTATCCACCATATGAAGTTTTATATAATAATTATATTTCTTATTCTCAAATCTTAAAATTAAAAGATATAGAAGAAATACTAGAAAAATATTACAATTCTAAGAACTTTGTATTATCTATGAGGTATATAATATTTAATTATTATAAAGAAAGTCCATTTAAATTCTTTGAAGAATTTGCAATTTATTTTGATAAGAATGGATACTTTGATGTTGCTCAAGGTAAAAATCAACTTTACAAAATACTGTTAGATTTTTATAATGAATCAATAAATAAAAATAATGACTTATTTAATGATATACTAAAATATGATTATATATCACTAGGTAAAACATCAAATATACCACAGTTTTTTAATAAACTTGATATGGAAGATTTCAAGAATAGATGTCATGTATTTTTACAAGATGAAAGTAATATATCAAAATATTTACCTAATTTCGAAAATAAGCCAGCTAAACATATTATAAAATATGTTCACTTTGAGCCATTTAAATTTGATATACTAGAGCTTAAAAAAGATATAAATAAAAATATAGATAAAGAAGACAATGTAGTAATGTTTGTATATGATGATAAAAAGATATTTGAGAAATCAAAGGCTTATAGAGTTAGTATCTAGGAGGTTAGTATGAAATTTAAGATAGAAAAACATATATTAAAAAAGGCTGAAGAGTTATCTTTTATAACTATAAAGCATGATAGTGAATTTAAAGTAGAGGGATATACTATACCAAAAGAAGGGTTACAAGTACCTATAAAAAATGAAGTATTAGTAAAAGGTATAAAAGAAAAAACTGCTCAAGATAATATAAATGCAATGTCTATTGCTGATGCAATGATATATATAATAGGTATAGATAGCCAATTTAGATATAATGAAGAATATAAAAAATTCTTAAATGCATTTAAAAATAAAGTAAACTTAGATTTAAATGCATATATGGGATATATGTCTAGAAAGTATTTTGATATTGGAGAATATACGGATTCTTTAATATACTTAAAAGCGCTTATAACTATGAGTAATGATGATATAAATGGATTATACCATTATGCTATAGTATGTCAGGAAGTTGCTAAGAAGTATCAAAAGGATAATGATGATAAGGCTATGAATGACTTCTTATTAGAAGCATTAAATAAGTTAGAAATGGTAATAGATTTAGATCCAGAATTTGCCTTAGGATATTATCACCTAGGATATCATTATTATAATCAAGGTCAATATGTAAAATCTAAAGTAATATGGGAAGAAGCATTAAAATTAGGATTAGATGAAGATACAACATCTGAAGTTCAAGAAAATATAGGTAAAATGGACTTTAAGGTTCAATATGAAGAAGGATATAATCTAGTATTCCAAGGAAGAAATGAAGAAGGATTAGAAAAGCTATTACCTTTAGAAGAAGATCATTCAGATTGGTGGAATTTATTGTTCATGATAGGTTTAGCTTATAAAAATATGAATGAGATAGAGACAGCTAAAAGATATTTTGAAAAAATATTAGTAATAAAGCCACATCAAGTTGATACTATGGTTGAACTTGGTCTTTGTGAAGCAAGTACTTTTAATATGGAAAAAGCTATAGAACATTTTGAAACTGCAGCTAAAATAAAAGAAGACCCAGAAATACTATGTAACCTAGGAATGGCATATTTAAATAATGGAGATTTAGATGATGCTGTATATTACATAGAGAGGGCTTATGAACTAGACCCGCAAGATGAAATAACTATAGCATGTTTAAGAGAGTTAGATAAATATAGGTAAAAAAATAAAGATAAATGTTAAAACTTCTATTTTAAATATAGAAGTTTTTTTATACAAAATGTTATTATTAATTATATAAAAGGAGGTGTTAATTTGGTAAAAAAATTAAAAGAGATATTTGATATACTTAAAGGTGAAGAGAAATTAATTCTTTCTGTAGCTGCAGCAGAAGATAAAGAAGTTTTAAAGGCTGTAAAAGATGCAGTAGAAAAACAAATAATAGAACCTATATTAGTGGGAGATTGTGATAAAATAAAGTTGATTTCAGAAAAAATAAACTTTGATTTAACTGGAATAGAAATATTAAATTCTAATAATATAGAAGAGAGTGCTAAAATAGCTGTTGAATTAGTAGCGACTAAGAATGCAGATTTTGTAATGAAAGGTATTTTAGATACTTCAATTCTTTTAAAATCTGTGTTAAATAAAGAGTATGGACTTAGAACTGAGAGTCTCCTTAGCCATGTCGTAGCATATCAAATGGAAAATTATCATAAATTATTATTAATAACAGATGGAGGTATGAATATTTCACCTAATTATGAACAAAAAGAGATGATACTTAAAAATGCTATACAAGCAGCTAAAGCATTAGGTATAGATACTATAAAAGTGGCATGCCTTGCTGCTAAGGAGAAAGTGAATCCTAAAATGCAAGCTACTGTTGATGGACACTTATTACAAGAAGCATCTATAAATGGTAAATTTGGTAGAAATGTTATAGTCGAGGGTCCATTATCATTTGATATAGCCTTATCAAAGGAGGCTAGTGATATGAAAGGTTTTAAAAGTGAAGTATCAGGAGATATTGATATTTTATTAGTACCTAATATAGAAGTCGGTAATGGAATAGGCAAATCATTTACATATATGGCAAATGCAAAATCAGCAGGAGTTATTATGGGAGCCAAAGCACCTATAGTATTAGTTTCTAGATCAGATAGTGCAGAATCGAAGTTATATTCTATAGCATATGGAGCACTTATAGCTAAAGATATTAAGAAAATTATATAAAATACACACATTTATTTTAAACAATTAAATTGTTAGAATACTATTAAAAATAACACAAATTTAAATTGAATTAGTATATAATCAAATTAGGTAATACAGAGCATTAATTTTTAATTGACATATCTTTTATTCATCCTAGGATTTATAAATCGAGATAGAGGGGGATATAGGCATATGGATAAAAAAATGATGACTATTGATTTAAATAGTAAAGTATTATTAGATAAGGCTGAAAGAGACGGCGTAGAAACAATGTATGACCGAAAGCAAAATTTTAAGGCTCAATGTGGTTTTGGTCTTCAGGGGAATTGCTGTAGAATATGTGGAATGGGGCCTTGTAGAATAACACCTAAAACACCAAGAGGTCTATGTGGTGCCGATGAACATGTTATAGTAGGAAGAAACTTTGCAAGGATGGTTGCAGGTGGTACTGCAGCTCACTCTGACCACGCAAGAGATATAGCTCATACAATGGCCTTAGCAAGTAGAAATGGAAACTATACAATAAAAGATGAATCAAAACTAATAACATTAGCAAAAGAGTGGGATGTAGAAACAGAGGGTAGAGATATATATGATATAGCTCACGAAGTTGCAGATGTTGCATTAATGGAATTTGGTAAACCTTACGGAGTAGCAAGATTTTTAAAGAATGCTCCAGTAAAAAGACAAAAAGTATGGAAAGAACTTGGAATAGAACCAAGAGCGATAGATAGAGAAGTTGCTACCATAATGCACTCAACTCATATAGGATGTACAGCAGACATAGATAGTTTAATACATATGTCACTTAGAACATCTCTAGCAGATGGATGGGCTGGATCTATGATAGGAACTAGATTTAGTGATATATTATTTGGAACTCCAACAGTGAGAGAAACGGAAGCAAACTTAGGAGTTTTAGAAGAGAATAAAGTAAATATAATATTACATGGACATGAGCCTTCATTATCTGAAATGATAGTTTTAGCGTCTGAAGATCTAGAATTAGTTGAATTAGCTAAAGAAGTTGGAGCAGATGGAATAAACTTAGCAGGAATGTGCTGTACAGGTAATGAAGTTACAATGAGACATGGTGTAAAAACTGCAGGAGACTTCCACCAACAAGAACTTGCAATAGTTACAGGTGCAGTGGAAGCAATGATAGTTGACGTTCAATGTATATTCCCAGCATTAGCAAAGGTTGCAAAATGCTATCACACAAAATTCATAACAACATCTCCAAAGGCTAAAATAGCCGAGTCAACATATATGGAATTCTCAGAAGAAACTGCATATGAAGATGCAAAACAAATAGTTAGAGAAGCAATATTAAACTTTAAAAATAGAGACAAATCAAAAGTACTTATACCAGAATTAAAATCAAGCGCAACAGTAGGATATAGTCTAGATGCAATACTTGGGCAACTAGATAGAGTTGTAAATTCACAAATAGACCCAACAGGGACTCTAAAACCATTAGCAGATTGTTTAAAATCTGGAGTATTAAGAGGTGCTGTAGGTGTAGTTGGATGTAATAATGCTAAAGGAGTTTCTAATAAAGCGCATATAACAATAATGAAAGAATTAATTAAAAATGACATACTTGTTGTTACTACTGGATGTGGAGCATCAGCTGCAGCTAAATTTGGTTTAATGACTAAAGAAGCTAGAAAGCTAGCAGGTAAAGGATTAGCAACAGTTTGTGAACTTGTTGATATACCGCCAGTTTTACACCTAGGTTCTTGTGTTGATTGTAGCCGTATATTAGAGATAGTAAGCGAAACTGCTAAAACTTTAGATATGGATATATGTGATCTTCCAGTAGCTGGTGTGGCACCAGAGTGGATGTCTGAAAAAGCAGTTGCTATAGGTACTTATGTTGTAGCTTCAGGTATAGACACATACTTAGGAATAATGCCACCAGTAAAAGGTTCATCAAGAGCAGTAGGAATATTATGTGATGAATTACAAGATATAGTAGGAGCTAAATTTACAGTTAATGAAAATCCAGAAGAATTAGCACAAATAATAATATCTGACATAGAAAAGAAACGTGTTCACTTTGAAAAATTAGTTGAAGAAAAAATGAAGCAAGTAGTCGAAGTAGAAGCTTAATAATATGAAAATAAAACTTTTTTGAACACAGTATTTATTAATGTTTATAGATAAACGTATAAAAGGATAAATAATTTAGATGAACATACATATCATTATATGGTTCATCTATTATAAAAGGTGGTATAATATGAAAATAGCGATAACAGGTAAAGGTGGAGTAGGAAAGACAACTTTTTCTTCTATGTTGTCTAGAATGTTTGCAGATGATGGATACAGAGTAGTTGCTGTTGATGCAGATCCTGATGCTAATCTAGGTTTAGCATTAGGATTTCCAAAAGAAGTATATGATTCTATTGTTCCAATATCAGAAATGAGAAAATTAATTTCAGAAAGAACTGCTGCAGAAACAGGAACTTTTAACAAAATGTTTAAATTAAATCCTAAGGTTGATGATATACCTGAAAATTATTGTAAAGAATACAATGGTGTTAGATTACTTACTTTAGGTACTGTAGATTTTGGTGGTTCAGGATGTGTTTGTCCAGAACATGTATTATTAAAAAGACTTTGCTCGCATCTAATATTACAAAATAAAGATGTAGTAGTAATGGATATGGAAGCAGGAATTGAACACTTAGGTAGAGGAACTGCACAAGGTGTAGATGCTTTTATAGTGGTAGTTGAACCAGGTGAAAGAAGTCTACAAACTTATAGGAAAGTTAAATCTTTAGGTAAAGATATAGGTATTAAACAAGTATTTGTTGTAGGCAACAAAATTAGAAATAAAGAAGATGAAGAATTTATAATGTCTAATATAGAGGATGGAGAAGCTTTAGGCTTTATATACTACAATCAAGATGTCATAAATTCGGATAGAAGTAATAAATCTCCATATGACACTAGCCAAGAAACTAGAGAACAAATTGAAGCAATAAAAAATAAGTTGATGGGATTAAGTGTGTCCTGTAATTAAAATGCTAAAAAATGGTCATTATTATATAGATTATTTACTAAAGATAGATAATTTATACATAGCGAAATTAAATATTTAAATTATAGGGGAGGATACTAATTATGGGATTCAAATCAGATATTGAAATAGCTCAAGAAGCTAAACCACAAGATATAAGAGAGATAGCTAAAAAGTTAGATCTAGGAGAAGATGATATAGAATTATACGGTAAGTATAAAGCTAAAGTAGACTACAATTTATTAAAGAGAGGCAATGGCGGTAAAAAGTCAAAGTTAATATTAACTACAGCTATCAACCCAACTCCAGCAGGAGAAGGAAAAACTACTACTACTATAGGAGTTGCAGATGGATTAGCTAAATTAGGTGAAAATGTATTAGTTGCATTAAGAGAACCTTCTTTAGGACCTGTATTTGGTATTAAAGGTGGAGCTGCAGGTGGAGGATATGCACAAGTTGTTCCAATGGAAGATATAAACTTACATTTCACAGGAGATTTTCATGCTATAGGAGCTGCAAATAACTTATTAGCGGCAATGCTTGACAATCACATTCATCAAGGAAATGAATTAGGAATAGACTCTAGAAGCATAACTTGGAGAAGATGCGTTGACATGAACGATAGACAATTAAGAAATATTGTTGATGGTTTAGGGTCAAGAGCAGACGGTGTAGCTAGAGAAGATGGATTTGATATAACAGTTGCTTCAGAAGTAATGGCTGCTTTCTGTTTAGCAAGTGATATAGTTGATTTAAAAGCTAGATTAGGAAGAATAATAGTAGGATATAACTTCCAAGGAGAACCTGTAACTGCAGAGCAACTAAAAGCTAATGGAGCTATGGCAGCATTGTTAAAAGATGCATTAAAACCAAACTTAGTTCAAACATTAGAAGGAACACCTGCATTTGTTCATGGTGGACCATTTGCAAATATAGCTCATGGGTGTAACTCTGTTATAGCTACAAGAATGGCTATGCACTTTGCTGATTATGTAGTAACTGAAGGTGGATTTGGTGCAGACTTAGGTGCTGAGAAATTCCTAGATATAAAATGTAGAATGGCTGACCTAAAGCCTGATGCAGTTATAATAGTTGCTACAGTAAGAGCATTAAAATACAATGGTGGAGTACCAAAAGATGAGTTAAACAATGAAAATTTAGAAGCTTTAGAAGCGGGTCTTCCAAATTTATTAAAGCATGTTGAAAATATAACTCAAGTATTTAAGTTACCAGCAGTAGTTGCTATAAATGAATTCCCAACTGATACAGAAGCAGAAGTTAACTTAGTAAAAGAAAGATGTAAAGAACTAGGTGTTAATGTTGCCTTATCTCAAGTATGGGCAAAAGGTGGAGAAGGTGGAATTGAACTAGCTAAAGAAGTTATAAGATTAACTAGTGAACCAAATGAATTTGAGTTCTGCTATGAAGATGATTTAAGTATAGAAGACAAGATAAATGCTATAGCTACTAAGATATATGGAGCTGATGGTGTAGACTTTACTCCACAAGCTAGAAAAGAATTAGAAAGATTAGAAAAGTTAGGGTTCTCACATATGCCAATATGTATGGCTAAAACTCAATATTCTTTAACTGACGATCAAACTAAATTAGGTAGACCAACAGGATTTAGAATAACAGTTAGACAATTAACAGTATCAGCAGGTGCTGGATTTATAGTTGCTTTAACTGGTGCAATAATGAAAATGCCAGGACTTCCAAAAGTTCCAGCAGCTGAAAGAATAGATGTTGATGAAAATGGAATAATATCTGGATTATTCTAATAAATAATAATGTGGAGTGTAAAAATTTTGCACTCCACTACATAGTAATTTAGTATCTTTAAAAGATTTAAGGGGGAAATCATGAAGATATCTGAAAAAACTTGTGTTGAATTTGTAAATCTATTAGCTTCAAAGTCAGCCGTACCTGGTGGAGGTGGAGCAGCAGCTTTAGTTGGTGCTATAGGAATGGCTTTAGGCAGTATGGTTTGCAACTTAACTATAGGAAAGAAAAAATATGCAGAGTATGAAGATAGCGTAAAAGAAATATTAGTAAAAGCAGGAGAAATAGAAGAGAAATTATTGAGTATGATTGATGAAGATGCAAACAATTTCTTGCCTCTTTCAAAAGCTTATGGACTTCCGACTTCAACGGAGGAAGAAAAGAAAATAAAAGAAGAAACTATGGAAAATGCATTAAAGGTAGCTTGTGAAGCTCCAATAAACATAGTAAGAATGTGTTTCGATGCTATAAAATTACATAAGGATTTAGTTGATAAAGGTTCAAGGCTTGCTATAAGTGATGTAGGTGTTGGAATTCAATGTTTAAGATCTGCAATACTTAGTGGTCAGCAAAATGTAGTAATAAATATAAACTCTATAAAAGATATGGAGTATGTTGAAAAAGTAAGAAATGAAGTAAACCATTTAGTAGAAGAAGGCGTAAAAATATGTGATGAAGTTTACGCTAAAGTAGAAAAAGCTCTAGGAAAATAATTATTTTAAAGTAGAAAATTAATACAAGCTATACTTGTATATTATATAAATTAAAATTTAAGGGGGCGTTTTTAAAATGGAAGTAACTGCAACTAAAGGTCAAATAATAAAAGGAAAGCCAGTAGCTGATCAAATAAGTGAGAATTTAATAAAAGAAGTTGATGAATTAGTTAAAGAGGGTATAAATCCTAAGTTAGCTATAGTTAGAGTAGGAGCTAGAGGAGACGATTTAGCTTACGAAAGAGGAGCATTAAAGAGATGTCAAACTATAGGTATAGAAACTGAAGTTGTAGAATTAGCAGAAGATATAACACAAGAAGATTATGAAAAAACTTTAAGAAGCTTAAATGAAAATAAAGATGTTCATGGTATATTATGTCTTAGACCATTTCCTAACCAATTAAATGAAGAAGCAATAAAATACGTTATATCTCCAGAAAAAGACGTAGATTGCTTTAGCCCAATAAACTCTGCAAAAATAATGGAAGGTGA
>NZ_CATXCO010000041.1:0-14471 GCF_958366745.1 uncultured Romboutsia sp. | reverse complement strand
AATATTCCTTTAGGATTAAATGAATATACTAATCCTAAATTTAAAGTATGGATAGATAAAATAAAAAATATGTTTCCTATGAATAAAAAAGATAATAAAATTTATCTTCCAGAATATGAAGTAAGATTTAATTTAGACGGAAGTATAATAACAGCAAAATACGATTTAATAATTATAGATGAAAATAGCATAGAAGTATGGGATTGGAAAACTGAAAATGTAAAATTAGAATACATTAAGGTTAAAGATAGAATTCAGACTGTAGTTTATATGTTTTTAGCAAAAGAGGCAGTTTGTAAAATATTTAATTTAAATATAGATTACAATAACATAAAAATGAAATATTATCAGCCACAGTATGATGATATACCTATAGAAATTATATATAATGAAAGACAACATGAACTTAATAAATCTAATATAATTAGATATATAGATATGATAAACAATACAAATTACGAAAAAAATGATAACTATAAGTATGAGCTTATTAAAAATGATAAGCATTGTAGTTTTTGTGAATTTAATAAGCTATGTAATAGACAGGATGTAGTTTATAGCATGTTAGAGGAGGATATATATGAGTGTTAAATTCATATTAGGTAGAGGAGGAAGTGGAAAATCTACCTATATGTTAGATAAGATACAAGAAAGAGTTCAAGATAATGAAACATCTCCAGTAATTCTTTTACTTCCAGAACAGTATACATTTGAAATGGAAAAAAGGATTAGTAAACTATTCTCAGGAGACAAGAAAGATAAATATTTAAGAGCGAGGGTCTTAAGCTTTAAGACTATGGGTAATATAGTATTTTCTAATGTAGGTGGATTAACTGATGTTAATATAAATTCAAGTGGTAAAGCTATGATAACTTATAGGGCCATAGAAAGTGCTAGTAATGATCTTGAAATATTTTCAAAATCAGCATCTCAATCAGGATTTGTAAATTCTATATCTGAGATGATAAGTGAATTAAAACAATTCAATATAAGTTATGAAAAACTAGAAGTAATAGCAGAAGAGATAGAGAATGAAACATTAAAATTAAAATTAAAAGATTTAAGTAAAATATATAAGCAATTTGAAGAAAAGTTGCATGAAAACTATATAGATTCTCAAGACATGCTAAATTCATTAGCTGAAAAAATAGAAGCTTGTGATTATTTTAAAGATGCCTATATATACATAGATGAATTTACTGGATTTACACCGAATCAGTATAAAGTATTAAGAACAATTTTTAATAAAGCTAAGGAAGTAAATATAAGCTTAACTGTAGATAACCCACATTTACTTACATATAGTAAGAGTGATGCATTTTCTAGAACAAAAGATACATATGCAAAAATAGTTAAACTTTGTAATGAAGAAGGTATAAAGTTATTACCTTCTGTAGATTTAAATAAAGATGTTCTACCTAGATTTAAAAATAGTAAAGAATTGCAGCACTTAGAAAAATATTATAATTCTTACCCATATAAAATTTATGAAGAAAAGACTAACAATATATTTATAAAAGAATTTAATAACTTATATTCTGAGGTAGAGCAAGTTGCAAAAGAAATAGTAAATTTAGTAAGAGATAAAGGTGTAAGATATAGAGATATAACAGTAGCTACTAGGGATTTAAATAAATATGACTTTTTAGTTAGGTCTATATTTAATGAATATAAAATACCAAACTTTATAGATAAAAAAAGAGAAGCAAAAGCAAACCCTATAATAGTACTTATCATCTCTGCATTAGAAATGAAAAATAGACGATATAGTTATGAAACTATGTTTAGATATTTAAAAAGTGGACTTATAGGAATAAGTAAAGAAGATATAAGCTTACTTGAAAATTATGTATTAGCTAACGGAATTAAAGGTAAAAAATGGTTTGAAGATAAATGGGAATATAGATTATATCATAATATAATATCTGATGAGAATGATTACGAAGTAGAAGTAAGAGAAAAGGTTAATGAAATAAAAGATAAAGTACTGAGTCCTATAATTACTTTACAAGAAAAGCTAAAAGGTAAAAATAAAGTACAAGATATATGTAGATATGTATATGAGTTTTTACTTGATATAAATATGCCAGAAACTATTGAAAACTTAGTAATTAATTTTAAAAATAAAGGTGAACTAGATATAGCTAACCAGTATTCTCAGGTATTTAATATAGTGGTAGAAATACTTGACCAAATGGTAGAAATAATGAGTGAAGAAAGTATATCCTTAGATAAATTTGTAAAGCTAATAAGTTTAGGATTTGATGAATATGAATTAGGGTTAGTTCCACCAAGTATAGATCAAGTTCTTGTAAGTAGTGTAGATAGAATGAAAAACTCAAATACTAAGTATCTTTACTTAATAGGTACAACTGATGGAACTTTTCCACTTATAGCAAAAGATAATGGATTATTAAGTGATAATGATAGAGAAAACTTACAAAAAAAAGGTGTAGAAGTAAATATAGATAGTAAAACTAAAACTTTTGAAGAACAGTTTTTAGTTTATAAGGCATTAACATCAACTAGTGAAAATTTAATAATAACTTATCCTATAGCAGACCATGAAGGTAAAACATTAAGACCTTCTGTTATAATATCTAGGTTAAAAAAATTATTCCCTAATATAGATAACAAAAGTTATTTAATAGAAGAAGATGCAAATAGTGATGAGGAAGTTTTAAATAAAATAAGTACTAAAGCACCAACTTTTAACGAACTTATAAATAAAATAAAAGAGTTTGATGATACAAAAGAAATAAATGACATTTGGTTAGATGTATATAGATATTATATAACTGATGAAGAGTACAAAGAAATAGCTAAGAAGGTTATAACAGGATTAACATATACAAATCAGGTAGAAAAAGTAGAAGAAGAAAAGATAAAGAAATTATATGATAACACAGCTCTTAGCGTATCGAGATTAGAAACTTATGCAAGATGTCCATTTGCATATTTTATGCAATATGGATTAAAGGCAAAGGAAAGAAAAGAATATTCATTTACAGCTCCTGATTTAGGCACATTTATACATAATATATTAGATACATTCTCTAAGAATATGGAAAAAGATAAATTAACTTGGAGAGATATAAGTGAAGATTATATAATAGAACAAGTTTCAAGAATAGTTGAGAATATAGTATCTAAGGTTCCGGGGTATATTCTTGAAAGTTCATCAAGATATAGATATTTAGCATATAGATTAAAGAAAATGCTTATATCTGCAATAACTATAATAAGTGAGCAAATAAAGCAAGGATCATTTGAACCAAGTGACTATGAAGTAGACTTTGGAGTATATGGAAAATATCCTCCTATAAAAATAGTATTAACTAATGGTGAAGAAATAAACTTAAGAGGACAAATTGACAGGGTAGATGAACTTAATAGTGAAGAAGGAAAATATATAAGAATAATTGATTATAAATCTAGTAAAAGAGAATTAAGTTTAACTGATATATATCATGGTTTACAACTTCAATTATTAGTTTACTTAGATGCAATACTAGAAAGTAATATTGGAGCAAAACCAGCTGGTATACTATACTCATCAATAGATGACCCTATAGCTAAATTTGATGAAAATAAAGAAGATGATGATATAAGAGAAGAAATTCTTAAAAAATTAAAAATGCAAGGTTTACTTATAAAAGATCCTAACATAATAAAAGAAATGGACAAGTCATTAGCAAGTGGAGAAAGGTCTACATCACTTATTATACCTGCAAACTTAAATAAAGATGGAAGTTTAGGTAGATATACAAAAGGTGTTACAATAGAAGAGTTTGAAGTAATAAGAAAATATGTAAAAGAAACTATAAAAGATATATGTGAAGATATGCTTGATGGAAATATAAGTATAGCTCCTTACAAGAATAAAGATAAAAATTCTTGTGAGTTTTGTGAATACTCATCAGTATGTCAATTTGACAGTAGTTTAAAAGATAATAATTATAAAATAATAAACAAAAAAAGTGATGATGAAATAATAAGAATGATGAAGGGAGAGGTTGAATAATGAGTTCTCCTAAATGGACAAAAGAACAACAAGCAGTTATAGATAGTAGAAATTCAAATTTATTAGTAGCTGCTGCTGCAGGTTCTGGAAAAACAGCGGTACTAGTTGAACGTATAATACAAATGATAACAGATAAAGATAATCCAATAGATATAGATAAATTATTAGTTGTTACATTTACAAATGCAGCGGCATCTGAGATGAGAGAAAGAATCGGTGATGCTATAGGTAAAGCTTTAGATAAAGAACCAGAAAATACTCACCTACAAAAACAATTAGTACTTTTAAATAAAGCAAGTATAACAACAATACATTCATTCTGCTTAGAAGTTATAAAGTCTAACTTCCATAAAATAAATTTAGATCCTAACTTTAGGATAGGAGATACAACAGAATGTACATTATTAAAGCAAGAAGCGATAGAAGATGTATTTGAAGCGTTGTACGTGGAACAAAATGAGGGATTTTTAAACTTGATAGAAAGTTATGCGGAAAAAAGAGGAGATAGCAATGTACAAGATATAATTTTAGGAATATATAATTTTTCAATGGCATCTCCAGACCCTAAAAAATGGTTAGAAGATTCAGCAGAAAAATTTAACATAGATGATAACTTTGACTTTTCTAAATCAGATTGGGCTAAATCGATATTAGGTACTGTTTATATGGAAATAGAAGGAATAGAATCTAGTATGAAAAAGTCACTAGAGGAGCTTTATGGTATTGAAGAGTTGGAAACTTATTTACCTAAATTTAGGAATGACTATGAAGGTATAAAAAGAATATTAGATGCTTGCGATGAAAAAAATGACAATGCATGGAATGATACTTTCATGGCCATGTCATCTATTGAATTTGAAAACTATACTAAAGGAGTAAAAAGGCTTCCAAAGGATACTCCAGATTATATAACTGATATTAAAAAAAGAGCAGATGATATAAGAAAAAATGCTAAGAAAACAGTACAAAATATGGTTTCTTCAATTTTTAGAAAAGAAAATGATGATATAAAAGAAGAAATTAAATACTTATACAAAATAGTAAAATCAATATCAGATACAGTTCTTAAGTTTGAAGAAGCTTATAGCAATAAAAAGAGGGATAAAGGAATTATAGATTTTAATGATATTGAACATTTTGCATTAAAAATACTTATTCAAAAGGATGAAGATGGTAAAGATATTCCTTCAGATATAGCATTATCTTATAGAGAGAAGTTTGAAGAAATATTTATAGATGAATATCAAGATAGTAATTTTGTTCAAGAAGTACTTTTAAGTAATATAGCTAAGATAAAAACTCCAAATAGATTTATGGTTGGAGATGTAAAGCAAAGTATATATAGATTTAGACAAGCCAAACCAGAAATATTTTTAGATAAATATTCAAAATATGATACAGAAAAAGGTGCATTACATAGAAAAATAATGCTTTATAAAAACTTTAGAAGTAGAGAAGAAGTTGTAAACTGCGCAAATTATATATTTGAAAATACTATGAGTAAACAAATCGGTGATATTGATTATACTGAAGATGAAAGGCTTAATTTAGGTGCAGTATTTAAAGAAAATGAAAATGAAAATGAAAATGCTATAGTTGGAGGACCTTCTGAAATTCATATAATACAAACTAAAGCAAATATAAATGACTCAAAAGATGATAATGATAAAGAATTATCTGATGAAGAGGAAGAAGAAATAGACAACATTCAAATAGAAGCTAGAATGGTTGGTAAAATAATACAAGAAATGATGAATCCTAAAAGTGATGGAAAGATTCAAATGGTTTATGATAAGAAACTAGATGATTATAGACCAGTAGAATTTAAAGATATAGTAATATTACTTAGAGCAACATCTGCTTGGGCTCCAGTATTTGCTGATGAACTTATGAATATGGATATACCAACATATGCAGATATAGGTGTAGGATACTTTGAAACAATAGAAATAAAAACAATAATGAGTTTATTACAAGTTATAGATAATCCTATGCAAGATATACATCTTTTAGCTGTACTTAAGTCACCTATATGTGGATTTACTCCTGAAGAACTTATAGATATAAGAGTAGAGGATAACCAAAAAACTTTTTACGAGGCTTTAGAAAAGTATAGTAATCAAGAAGATGAGATAGGTCATAAGTGTTTAGACTTTTTAAATAAATTACAGGACTATAAAGAAAAGTCATTGTATATGAGTACAGATGAATTTCTATGGTACTTATATACTAAAACAGGATATTTTGCATATGTTGGAGCATTACCAGGAGGGTCTCAAAGACAAGCAAACTTAAAAATATTGTTTGAAAGGGCTAAACAATTTGAAGAAACAAGCTTTAAGGGTATATTTAATTTTATAAACTTTATAAGCAAATTGAAAAAGTCAAATACTGATATGGGTAGTGCTAAGACACTTGGAGAAAATGCAAATGTAGTTAGAATTATGAGTATACATAAAAGTAAAGGACTAGAATTCCCTGTTGTTATATGTTCAGGAATGGGGAAAAACTTTAATAACCAAGACTTTAGAAAAAGTATATTATATCATCATGATTTAGGATATGGTCCAGAGTTAGTTGATTATAAAAGAAGAATATCTTATCCAAGTATAGCAAAGGAAGCTTTAAAAAGCAGAATAAATATAGAAAACTTATCAGAAGAGATGAGGGTTTTATATGTTGCATTTACAAGACCAAAGGAAAAATTAATTATAACAGGCTCTTCTAGAGATATAAACAAGAGTATAACTTCATGGTCAAATGGAATAGGCTTAAATCAACCAATATCTAAATATAAAATTCTAAAAGGACGAAGTTTTTTAGATTGGATAATGCCATCAGTATTAAAGCATAAGGATTTAGAAAATATTAGAGAAATGGCGGAAGTAGAGTTAGACTACATAGACAATCATCCATCAAAATGGGAATCTAAAATTTGGTATAAAGAAGATGTAATTTTAGAAACTAAAGAAGATGAAGAAGATAAATGTGTAAGAGATACATTAGAAAATTTAGATATAGATAAACCAAGTACTTCTTATTATGATAAAATAAAGGAAAAGTTAGATTATAAATATAAATATGAGGTATCAACAGAAAAACCAGCAAGTATATCTGTAACTGAAATAAAGAAAATACAAAATTCTTATGAAGAAGAGTTTACTCAAGATATATTTAATACAAAAATAAATTTAAAGAAACCTTTATTTATGCAAGAAAAAACTGAAGATAAAATTACTGGTGCTGAAAAAGGAAATTTAGTCCATTTAATAATGGAACTTTTAGATTTTAATAAAATAAATACTATAGATGAAATAAAAGATCAGATAAATACATTTATAAAGAAAAATATCATAACTGAAAAACAATCAACTGCTATAAATCCATATAAGATATATAAATTCTTTAAATCAAATATTGGACAAAGAATGCTTAAATCGCCATTTTTAAAGAAAGAGCAACCTATATACTCACAAATAAAAATTAAGGATGTATATATATATGAAGATTTAATTAAAGATGAGGATTTAAATTTATATGACGATGAAACTATAATGCTTAGAGGTATTATAGATGCATACTTTGAAGAAGATGAAAAGATAGTAATAGTTGATTATAAAACTGACTTTGTAAATGATGAAAATAAAGAAGAGGTTATAAATAGATATAAAAAGCAATTAGATTTATATGCTGAAGTTGTAGAAAATCTTACAGGAAAAGAAGTTAAAGAAAAATGTATATACTTATTTAGTATTGATGAAGAAGTATCAATATAATACATTTATAGATTAAAGATAAGGTACTTTAAAAATTATACAATTAGGGAGATTTTTAAATGGATAAAATACATATAAAAGATTTAGAGATAATTGGATTTCATGGAGCAATACCAGAAGAAAAAGTTTTAGGTCAAAAATTTGTTTTAAGTTTTGAATTAGATGTTGATCTTCGTCAAGCTGGAAAGAATGATGATTTAACTAAGACAGTTCATTATGGAGAATTAGCTCAAAAGGTAGAAGAAGAATTTACTAAAACATCTTATGATTTAATAGAAAAAGCGGCTGAAGAGATATGTGAATTTGTATTACTTAACTATCCTTTAGTAAAAAAGGTAAAGTTATTACTAAAAAAACCATGGGCGCCAACTAGAAAACATGTAGAATATGTAGCTGTTGAAATTGAGAGAAAATGGAACAAAGTATATATAGCTGCAGGATCTAATCTAGGAGATAAGGAAGAAACTTTAAAAGAAGCTATATATATAATAGATAAAAGAAAAGACTGTGTAGTTACAAAAGTATCTAATTTCTATACTACTGATCCAGTAGGATATGAAGATCAGGATCAGTTTGTAAATTGTGTATTTGAAATAAATACACTACAAACACCAAGTGAACTTATGGATACTTTATTAGAAGTTGAGAAAGACTTTAAAAGAGAAAGAATAATAAGATGGGGCCCAAGAACTTTAGATTTAGATATAATATTTTATAATGATATAATTTCATATGATGAACACATACTTATACCTCATCCGAGAGCTCACGAAAGACAATTTGTTATGAAACCTATGTGTGATATAAATCCATATTATGTACACCCTATATACAGAAAGAGGGTAATGGATATATCTAGCGAATTAGGTGAGTTATAGAATATATAGCCCTTAACTTAAAATTTTATTTTAGGTTGAGGGTATTTTTACAATAAAATACTAATTTTTAAAAATATATAAAGAGACTATTTATGAAAATTATGATTTTTAAGTTAAGGACACAGTCTATAGTGGTATAAATTAATTGACAATAAAAAACTATTAATTTAAAATAAAATGAAAATTGATGGTAATTATATATAATATTAATTAAAAAAACAAAAACATCAAAGGAGTGACATACATGAAAAGACTAGAGGGTAAAATAGCATTAGTTACATCAGGGACAAGAGGAATAGGGCTTCAAACTGTTAAGACATTAGCAGCTAATGGAGCAACAGTGTATATAGGGGCAAGAAGATTAGATGCAGCACAAGAAATATGTGAAGAATTAGAAGTTGATAATTATAAAGCAAAACCAGTTTACTTTGATGCAACAAAAGAAGAAACTTATAAAACAATGGTTGAAGAAGTTATAAAAGATGCTGGTAGAATAGATATATTAGTAAATAATTTTGGAACTACAGATGCACAAAAAGACAAAAATCTAGTAGATGGAGATACAGACACATTCTTTGATACAGTAAATACTAATTTAAAAAGTGTATACTTACCATGTAAAGCAGTGGTTCCTTATATGATAGAAAATGGTGGTGGAAGTATAATAAATATATCTACCATAGGCTCTATAGTACCAGATTTAGGAAGACTTGGATATGTTGTTTCAAAGTCAGGTGTAAATGCACTTACAGAAAATATAGCAGTTCAATATGCTAGACATAACATAAGATGTAATGCAGTTTTACCAGGTCTTATAGCTACAGATGCAGCACTTAATAACATGAGTCAAGAGTTTATAGATTCGTTTTTAAAACATGTTCCACTTAATAGATTTGGATTACCTACAGATATAGCTAATGCAGTATTGTTTTTAGCAAGTGATGAATCATCATTTATAACAGGAGAAATATTAAGTGTAGCAGGAGGATTTGCTAAACCATCACCTTTATATGGAGATAACGTTAGAGGATAAATTTTAAAGGGTATTGTTAATAATATATATTAGCAGTACCCTTTAATTTTTTAATTATATACATATTTAATTTAGAATAATATATTTGATATAGTAGGCATCAATCATATAGGAACAATCAAAAATATACTTATTAAATACTGTTAAATGATAGAAATTTATTGACTATTTAAATTAATAAATATATTCTTATAAAGGATTAATTGAGAATAATAAAATATATGGTAAACATATAAGTTTTTAATATATAAATATATATTAAGGCTATAAAATATAATAAATATACAAGAAGGAGATTAGATGTGAGTAAAACAATAAGTTCAAACAGAACAAAAGGAATAATATGTATAATATTATCTGCTCTAGGCTTTGCACTAATGTCAGCATGCGTAAAGCTAGCAGGAGATTTACCTAACTTTCAAAAAGTGTTTTTTAGAAATTTAGTATCTGCAATTATAGCCCTATACTTAATACTTAAGCATAAGGGAAGTTTAACAGGAAAAAAAGAGAATAGAAAGATATTATTGATGAGATCTACATTTGGAACTATAGGTGTAATTTTAAATTATTATGCCATAGATAAACTGGTACTATCTGATGCAAATATGCTAAATAAATTAAGTCCTTTCTTATCAGTACTTCTATGTGCATGGTTTTTAAAAGAGAAAATAAATAAAAGACAAATAATATCAATTTTAATTGCATTTACAGGTGCATTACTAATAATAAAGCCTACATTTAGTATAGAAGTTATACCATATTTAGCTGGTATCTTTGGTGCATTGAGTGCGGCATCAGCGTATACTTGTTTAAGAGTATTAGGAAATAAGGAAGAATCTTATACTATAGTATTTTTCTTCTCAATGTTCTCATTAATAACTATTTTACCGATATTTATATATGTGTATGAACCAATGACAACATCTCAATTAATATATTTACTTTTAGCAGGAGTATTTGCTAGTTTAGGTCAGTTTGGAATAACACTAGCATACAGATATGCACCAGCTAAAGAAATATCTATATTTGATTATACTAATATAATTTTCTCTGCTATACTTAGCATATTTATATTTAATCAATATCCAGATATACTAAGTACTATAGGATATATAGTAGTATTCTCTGCAGCTTTTTATACATTCTTATATAATAAAAAATTAGATAAAATGGAAAAGGAAAATTAGTAAAAATAGTTTGAATTAATTTATTATATACAATAATATGGTTATATATAAAATAACTAATGATAAGGTGTGACTAAATGGAAGAATTAAAAAAATCAATTAAAGAAATAGTAGAACAAAACATTGTAAAAGTAGTTATAAGTAATAAAAAAGATAAAGAAGAAAAATATAATAAGATAGTAATTTTACTTAAAGAGAATTCTAAGAAAAAGTATTATCAAATAGAGAAATATACAGATAAGCAAGTATTCCATGAAAATATTGAACTAAATATGTTAGAAGAAAAAATATTAGAGTTTATGGAATCTAAGTATAAGCAACTTTCTGCATGGGCAACAGATATGAATTTTGACTTAAAAATTTCTAAAAAAAATAAGGTATTTCTAGGAAAGAAAAAAAGTAATAATTCAAACATTATTACCAAAGGACATAATAAAGAAAAAAATTATATCTTAAAAGAAGGTACAATAATACAACCACTAATAGATTTAGGTGTATTTACAAAAGAAGGAAAAGTTGTAAATTCTCAATATGATAAGTATAAGCAAATAAATAGATTTATAGAAATTATAGACGATGAAGTAAAGAAAAATAACTTTGAAGAATTAACGGTACTAGATTTTGGATGTGGAAAATCATACTTAACCTTCGTTTTATATTACTACTTTACTGAAATAAAGAAAATTAATGTAAAGATGATAGGATTAGATTTAAAAGCTGATGTTATTAAAAAATGTAATGATATAGCTAAAAAATATAATTATGAAAATTTAAGTTTTGAACTTGGTGATATAAATGGATTCAAATATAACAATAAAGTTGATATGGTAATAACTTTACATGCATGTGATACTGCAACTGATTACGCTTTATACAATGCTATAAAGTGGAATACAAAGATGATATTCTCAGTACCGTGTTGTCAGCATGAATTTAACAGTCAAATGAAACCAGAAAATTTACCGATATTATCCAGATATGGAATAGTTAAGGAAAGAGTATCGGCACTTATGACAGATGCCCTTAGAGCTAATTTGTTAGAGGTTTTAGGATATAAAACTCAGTTATTAGAGTTTATAGACATATCTCACTCACCTAAAAATATTTTAATAAGAGCATCAAAATCAAATATATCAAAAGAGAAAAAAGATAGAGCTTTAAAAGAAGTTAATGATTTAATAAAAGAATTTAATTTTAATTCAACATTATACAATTTATTAAAGGAAGATAATTTAATATAATAAAAAAGTCATCCCAAAACGGATGACTTTTTATATGCTAAAGTATTAGAAAATGTATGTGCTATGGATAACTTGTAATCTAATAATTTTTTTGAACAATGATATATCACTAGCAGCATAAGTAGGTTAAATTTTATATTTCAATTTTATCTAAATTTAACATCTTATTAAAATAAGAACTTTTAGAAAAATGATTTAATATATAGTTAGCAGATAAACCTATAAATATACCAGTACCAATACCTACCATAGATAATATAGGTAAGTATAAAAATATATTGAAATTTTTAAATATAATAGATGCAGCAAATAATTGACCAACATTATGAAGTACAGCAGCAGAAGTGCTAACCCCTATAACTGATACATATCTTCTACCTAATTGTTTCACTAATATTGTTACTATAAAGCTTAATACTCCTCCTGAAATGCTATATAGTAGGGAAGAGACACTACCACCTAGAATTGAAGATAATAGTATTTTAAGTATTAATATAATAAAAGAATCTTTGTAGCTATCTAAAGTATATACAGAAATAACTATAATTAAATTAGCAAGTCCAAGTTTAGCACCTGGAGCTATAAATGGAACAGGTAGCATACGCTCGATTAAAGATAGTACTAAGGCCATAGAAACAAGTAGACCCATATAAACCATTTTATAAATTTTATTCTGTTTAGTCATAATTAATGAGATAGTATCAAATCATCAGAACTATCATATTCATCTCCTTTTATTTCTATTATTAATTCGTTAGGTAAGCATATTAATGTTTTACCTATCTTAGAAATGCTTCCCTGCTTAATACAAAGTTCATCTTTACAATCAGCGTCTACAATCTTTATTTCATTGCCATTTATAACAATTGTATTATTTCCATGATCGGTTGATATTGATAATCTTTTTTCAAAAGCCAAGGGCAAATCAATAGTAGTATGTACTTTGCCATTGACTTTAATAGTAGCATATAAGTTTTTATTATTTTTAGATACTACATTAGAATATATAAAATGTGGTATGAATGAAAAAATTATAAGAATTACTATTATAACTAAATCCATCTTTTTAAAAATTTTCATAATAATCACCTTAAAATTTAATTAAAAAATTATCATAATTAGATTTTAGAGTAAAAAATTACTATATGGCAATATAAAAATAGTTTTAATATAGTAAATTTGAAATATTAGTTAGAAAAATATATAATATAAAATTTTAATATATTACTTAGAGTTAGTTTATTGACTTTAGACTTACTTAGTGATAAATGTATACTATATAAAATATTAAATAAATATTATTAACTTACATTAAAATTTTATGGGGAGAATCTTATGAGGAAAAAATTACTGACTATGATTGTGATATCTATTTTAGCTATTGGAAATATAGGGTGTGTTAAAGAAGATATTAATCAACCAATAAGCCAAACAGAAATATTTATGGGGACTCCAATAAGTATAACGCTTTATGATGGAGGTAATCAGAAAATTTTAGATAAGGTATTTGAAAAGATTGTAGAGATAGAAGATTTAGTTAGTATTAATAAAGAAAATACTGAAATAACAAAGTTGAATGAAAGTGCTGGAGTAGAGAAAGTAAAACTTAGTAATTTAAGTTATGATATATTAAAAAAGGGAATAGAATACTCAAAATTATCTAATGGTAGTTGTGACATTACTATAGGTCCATTAGTTAAATTATGGAGTATAGGTCTTGAAGGTGCTAAAGTACCAAGTAAGGATGAAATAAATGAAACCATAGGTTACATAGATTATAACAATATTGAAATAAATGATTCTACTAAAGAAGCATTCTTAACTAAAGAAGGTATGGAAGTAGATCTTGGAAGTATAGCAAAAGGATATGCAGCTGATGAGGTCGTTAAGATACTTAAACAAGAAGGTATAAGAAGTGCGATAATCGATTTAGGTGGAAATATATATGCATTAGGATCAAAGAACTCGGATAATAACTGGAAGGTAGGTATACAAGATTCATTTAGCGATAGAGGTAAAGTTATCGGTGCAGTTGAGGTTTTTGATAAAACAGTTGTAACAAGTGGAATCTATGAAAGATTTATAGAAGAAGATGGAGTAAGATATCATCATATTTTAAATCCTAAAACAGGGTATCCATATGAAACTGATATAGCTGGTGTATCTATAATTGCAGATAATTCAATAGATGCAGATGCTTTATCTACATTAACTTTTACAAAGGGGGTAAAAGAAGGTCTTAAATTTGTAGAGAATTTAGATAATGTAGATGCAATATTTATAACAAATGATAAAAAAATATATTTAACAGAAAATATAAAAGATAACTTTA
>NZ_CATXCO010000040.1:0-14485 GCF_958366745.1 uncultured Romboutsia sp. | reverse complement strand
GAAGATGTAAAAGATGGATATATTTCACCTAAATATAAAGATGGTATGACTATTAATGGAACTAAATATTATATAAATAAAAATTATGAAATAAAAGAAGGCAAAAGAGAATTTATTAAAAAGAAAGTTCTATACACATCTTATTGTGCAATAGAAGAAACTAGCGATAATATTTTTTTAGATAATACAGATGAAAAAAATTATATAGTAAACTTTATTTAAATAAAGCAGTAGGTTAATTACCTACTGCTTTAAAAGGAGTAAAATATGGTTAAAGATATATATTTTGATTTATTAGATGAATCAATAGTATCAAATATAAGAGAAAAAAAAGCAAAACCAAATAAGAGCATAATTGAACATACAAACGACTTATTAGATGTTTTAGAGATACTTTGGAATTTAGGATATATAAAAGAAGAAAGGATATATGAACTTATTCAAAAAGCTTGTATATACCATGATATAGGTAAAATAAATAAAGAATTTCAAAAAAGAGTAAAAAATAAAGGTATTAAATTTGATGAAAATAAAGAAGTTGCTCATAATGTATTGTCTTTATATTTCATAGATGAGAGCAAATTTAATAATAAAGAAGATTACCTTATTGTATCTAATGCAGTAGTTAATCATCATGACTATTGCGATATAGGACTAGCAATAAGAGAAAAATCAGATATAATAGAAAATTTATTAGAAGGGCTTGATCATAAAAAAGTTAAAAAAGTTATACCTGCGAAAATAGCTAGTATATCACAAGATATAGATGCAATAAAAATAAAAGGATACTTACATAAATGTGATTATAGTGCAAGTTCGGGATATACAGCAGAATATGAAAATAACTTTTTAGAAAAGTCATTAGAAAATGTACTTAACAAATGGAAACTAGATAATCAAGATGCAAGTTGGAATGAACTACAACAATATTGTATAGAAAATAAAAATGAAAATATTATAGCAATAGCTCAAACAGGTATGGGAAAAACAGAAGCAGGTCTACTTTGGATAAGCGATAATAAAGGATTTTTCATACTTCCAATAAGAACAGCTATAAATGCTATTTACGATAGAACTAAAAAATACATTTCTAGTTATGGTGGAAATTTAGAAGAACAATTAGGATTATTACAT
The DNA here is from genome assembly GCF_958366745.1 of uncultured Romboutsia sp. NCBI lineage: Bacteria > Bacillati > Bacillota > Clostridia > Peptostreptococcales > Peptostreptococcaceae > Romboutsia > uncultured Romboutsia sp. Next base: position 13,351 of record NZ_CATXCO010000040.1, on the reverse strand, counting down.
TCAAGCTCATTAGAATACTTATTATCACAAAGTGAGGATGACAAATATGATGATAAAGATGAATATATAGATAAAAAGGAAGACAAGGAAATAATAGAATATGAAAAAATAGCAAAGCAATTATCTCTTCCTATCAATGTATCCACTATAGACCAACTCTTTGACTTTGTATATAAGTATCCAGCATATGAACTAAAATTAACCACATTATCATACTCAAAAATAGTAATAGATGAAATACAAATGTATGGTCCAGATTTACTAGCTTATTTAGTGTATGGATTAGAGCGTATAGTAGAACAAGGTGGAAAAGTGGCAATTTTAACAGCTACACTACCTCCATTTGTAAAAGAGTTACTAAGTAAAAATATTAAGTTTAAAATAAAAGAAGGTGGATTTACTGATAATTCTAAAAGGCATAATCTAAAGATTTTAGATAAAAGAATAGACTCTAACGATATATGTGACAAATATATGGAAAATGAAAAGTTAAATAAAAGTAATAAAATATTAGTGGTATGCAATAGTATTACGCAAGCTCAAAATTTATATGAAGAAATAAGTGATATTTTAGGAAATAAAAATTTACATATATTACATAGTAAGTTTATAAAGTGTGAAAGATTATCAAAAGAATCTGAAATAATAGAATTTGGAAAAACATATAAAGATAATAAAAGTAATGAACTAGACAAGCAAAGTGGAATATGGATATCTACGTCTATAGTAGAAGCAAGTTTAGACATAGATTTTGATTATTTATTTACAGAATTACAAGACTTAAATTCACTATTTCAAAGACTAGGTCGTTGTAATAGAAAAGGAAAAAAAGATAGTAGTGAAAATAATTGCTATATTTATACTCAAATAGATGAAAGAAGTTTTATAAATGGAGATAGGGGATACATAGATAAAGATATATTTGAATTATCTAAAGAAGCTATAAGTTTATGGGAAGGGCAAATCTCAGAAAAAGAAAAAATAGAATTAATAAATAAATATCTTACTATGGATAAAATAAAAAATAGTAACTATATAATACAATATAAACATACATATAACTTCATAAAAAATCTAACTCCAGATACATTTAAATCAGATGAAGTTAAGTTAAGAAATATACTATCTAAAGATATAATACCAAGTCCAATTTATCATGAATATAATGGTGACATTAAAGAATTAGAGTTAAAGCTAAAAGATAAGTCTTTAAACTCACCAGAAAATAAAGGAGAAAAAATAAAATTACAAAATAAGTTAAAAAAATACACAGTCTCTGTTCATCCTAATCATATAACAAATTACTATAGAGCATTAAAAAATGGATTAGCTACAAGATATGATAATGTAAGAGTAAGTGACTATGAGTATATACCCGTTATAGAATGTGAATATACTGAACTTGGCTACAGACAAAAGAAGTTTGTAAATCAAGATAATATTAATACAAATATTAGCAATATAGATGATTTTATATTTTAAATAAGTATAAGCATTATGATAAAGAGGTGTATTAGATGAAAAAAGAAATAACAGGTGTAATGGTATATTACTATGAAGTCTGTAAAAGAAAGCTATGGTATTTTTACAACGAAATACAGATGGAACAAGGGAATGAAAATGTTGAAATAGGAAAAGTATTAGACGAAGAAACTTATAAAAGAGATAAAAAGCATATAAATATAGACAACATTATAAATATAGATTTCATACGTTCTAAAGGTATACTACATGAAGTTAAAAAAAGTAATAAAATTGAAGAAGCAAGTATACTACAAGTAAAATATTATCTATATTTTTTACATAAAAAAGGTGTTACAAATATAAAAGGAAAAATAGACTATCCATTATTAAAACAAAGTGTAGATATAGAGCTGAATGAAGAAGACATAGTTAATATAGAACAAATATTAAATAATATAAATGAAATAGTATATAAAACTATTCCGCCTAAATTGGAGAAAAAGCGTATTTGTAAATCTTGTGCATATTATGATTTATGTTTTATTTAAACTAATACAAGAGAGGAAACTTATGAAGAGAAGTTATTATATTTATAACAATGGAATGCTAAAAAGACAAGATAACTCAATAGCATTTGTAGATGAAAATGGAGAAAAAAGATATATACCAATAGAAACTGTAAATGAAATATATGTAATGTCTGAAATGGATTTTAATACAAATCTAATAAATTATTTATCTCAATATGGAGTAGTAATACATTTTTTTAATTATTATAGCTTTTACACAGGAACATTTCAACCGAGAGAAAAGCTAGTATCAGGAAATCTATTAGTTAACCAAGTTAATCATTATACTGACAATGAAAAAAGGCTCGATATAGCTAAAAGATTCATAGATGGAGCTAGTTTTAATATATATCGTAACTTAAGATATTATAATGGTAGAGGAAAAGATGTACAAATTTATATGGACAAAATAGAAGAACTAAGAAAACAAATACCTAAAAGCAAAAGTATACAAGAGTTAATGGGATATGAAGGAAATATAAGAAAAATATATTATGAGTCATGGAATATACTAATTGATCAAGATATAAATTTTGAGAAAAGAGTAAAAAATCCACCTGATAATATGATAAATACTTTAATATCATATGTAAACACTTTGGTTTATACTAAAGTATTAAGTGCGATATATAATACACAATTAAATCCAACTGTAAGCTATTTACATGAGCCTGGAAGTAGAAGATTTTCATTAAGCCTAGATATAGCAGAAATATTTAAACCTATAATAGGAGATAGATTAATATTTTCTTTATTAAATAAGAAACAAATAACAGAAAAAAGTTTTACGAAAGATCTTAATTATTTACATCTAACAAAAGAAGCATCAAGGACAATAGTAGCTGAATTAGATAAGAAATTACAAACAACTATAAAGCATAAAGAGTTAAATAAAAATGTATCATATGAATACTTAATGAAGCTAGAGTGTTATAAGTTAATAAAGCATTTATTAGGCGAAAAAGAGTATGAACCATTTAAAATATGGTGGTAATAGGAGGAGTTCATTATGTATGTGATTTTAGTTTATGATATAAAAAGTGATGAAGGTGGACAAAAAGTATTAAGTAAAACTTTTAAAACGTGCAAAAAATATTTATCACATATTCAAAACTCAGTTTTTGAAGGTGAGTTATCAAATTCGCAAATTGTTAAGCTACAATATGAATTAAATGGTATAATAAGAAGAGATAGAGATTCAATAATTTTATTTAAGAGTAGAAATGAAAGATGGTTAGAAAAAGACATGTGGGGAGTACAAGAAGACAAGACGAGTAACTTTATTTAGTTGTCTACCTAATATAGTGTAAAAATTAGTATACATAGACAAAGATAGCTGATACAATAGATACAGGCAATAAATAATGTTTTTTTGTAGATAGAAAGAGATTATATAGCCTAAATGTTTTTAGGTAGACAAAATATATATCTGAATAGATTAGAAAATCAAATATTGATATCAAACGGATTAAAGTAGAACCATATTGGAATGTAAAGTTGTGAAAGATTAGAAAATGAAATAAAGAACTTGAAATTAAAGTAGAACCATATTGGAATGTAAAGGTAGGATATACTTTTCATGATGAAGTGTCTGAAAGAATTAAAGTAGAACCATATTGGAATGTAAAGAAGAAACAGGTTGGGACGTTGATACTCTAACAAATATGATTAAAGTAGAACCATATTGGAATGTAAAGTCTAATACTTCTTTATTAGCATTTATTGCTCTTATAATTAAAGTAGAACCATATTGGAATGTAAAGTAATATTGCCTTGTGCCATTAACTTAGAAGCTTTTTATTAAAGTAGAACCATATTGGAATGTAAAGGTATTAACCTTTTTTAATTCTTCATGTACTTTTCCTATTAAAGTAGAACCATATTGGAATGTAAAGTTACTTTATAGTATCCATTTTCAGTCAACGGAATATTATTAAAGTAGAACCATATTGGAATGTAAAGTGTTTAATAGCTTCTGCAATATATATTTGGTTCAATTAAAGTAGAACCATATTGGAATGTAAAGAATAAGTACACAATTTACTGAAAACAATAGAAATATAATTAAAGTAGAACCATATTGGAATGTAAAGACATAAAATGATATGTCATGTATGTAAGTAGCTATTATTAAAGTAGAACCATATTGGAATGTAAAGTAACATCACCTACTTTTCAATATCTTCAATTACTTTATTAAAGTAGAACCATATTGGAATGTAAAGACAAATCAAGTTAAGAACTTTTGCAAATAAAACTAAATTAAAGTAGAACCATATTGGAATGTAAAGAAAAATATAGCAGCAGGTCAAAATGTAATGTTATATAATTAAAGTAGAACCATATTGGAATGTAAAGTTTCTCCTGTATTTTTAAAATCTATAAACCATCTTAAATTAAAGTAGAACCATATTGGAATGTAAAGTTTACATTTACAGATTGGGATGTTCTTGATTCAATAATTAAAGTAGAACCATATTGGAATGTAAAGAACACTTAAATAACTTTGATGTTGAAGATACTAACAATTAAAGTAGAACCATATTGGAATGTAAAGTTTTTATTTTTAACTTTACATCTTCCTACGTCTTTTATTAAAGTAGAACCATATTGGAATGTAAAGCAAATAATAAATAAGCTAAAGTCATTGAAATTACCTATTAAAGTAGAACCATATTGGAATGTAAAGTTTAAATTAAATAAGTCGGTATCATCAGTTTCATTTGATTAAAGTAGAACCATATTGGAATGTAAAGCTAAGTCCAGTATTAAGTCCATACCGTTTTATTGCAATTAAAGTAGAACCATATTGGAATGTAAAGATAAAATAATTCTCCTTACCATATTCTATATAAATAATTAAAGTAGAACCATATTGGAATGTAAAGATAATTCAAGGTTTGATTGCTCTGTTCTTGCTATTGATTAAAGTAGAACCATATTGGAATGTAAAGTAGAATTAATTTAAATAGCTTCCATGTATTACCATTAATTAAAGTAGAACCATATTGGAATGTAAAGAAGTTACATAAAAACATTCATTTTCAAAAGTCCCCATTAAAGTAGAACCATATTGGAATGTAAAGATTTCATAGCATTTTTAAGCTCTGGATTATCTTTTAATTAAAGTAGAACCATATTGGAATGTAAATATCATTGTGCCAATTATACCTATTCCAACAGGTAGTAATTAAAGTATGTCCATATTGGAATAAATATTGCTATAAGCAATTATATCTTTATACATAAGTCTATAAATTATAATATATTAAATATAAAGAAGCATAATTACATATAAAAATTTGATAATAATAAATCTATATAGTTATTTAAAAGACCATAGGTAGCAAATCACTACCTATGGTCTAAACTTATTACTTATTACAATTTTTAATCATATAATCTATATTTGTCATAACACCAATACGTTTATTAGACTTTACAACAGCACGAGCTCCACCAACAATCTTATTATCTTGAATTACAGGGGTACCACTCATACCTTGAACTATACCACCACGGTATTTTAACAAATCCTTATCAACAACCTTTATCTGAGAAACATATTTTCCAACTTGAGCTATCTCAATCTCATGCATCTTTAATTCATTAGTTACAGGAGATTTACAATATAAATAAGCAGTACCTACCTTTGGAGTACCTATTTCTAAAGCTAAATTAGGATTATATGTGTAATTTTCAAATTTTCCACATATACCACCATCTCCAGTACCAGTAAATTTACCTATTTTATCACCCTCTGCACTCGTAACTAAATATCCAGTATTAAATAGTGTATTTTTCTTTGTTTGAACATAACATGTTTTATAAATAGCATTATCTAAAACATCAAAAGGCATTTGTTCATCTTTTAAATTATGAGATAACCCTATAAAATTACCCTTAGAATCAATTGCTGTTACAGTTCCTAGATAAAATGAATAGTAACCAAATTCAAAATCTCTAAGATCATCAGATGTTATATCCATTGATTTAACTTTTCCATTTCTATAACAAGTAGCTTTTAAAGGTAAATTTTCAACCTTCATAGTTTTTTCTATATTTTTACGATTAGGAGTGATTTCTTCACCGTTTAATTCTATAGACAATAATATATCTGATTCTTTTAAGGTTTTATTACGATTTAGCTTACTTGTTACTATAGGATATTTTAGCTTTACACCTAATTCAACAACTTCACCAGAGGGCATAAGTTTTGTATTTTTAGATACTGGCTTTTCATCACAAAATACAAAAGATGAACCTAGTAAAATCATTATTAATGTGGTTGAAAGAACTTTCTTTAAAATGCTAAGTTTTCTGTCACTCATTCAATCAACTCCTTTTTTAGCATTATAATTTATTTATAGTTTTGCTTAAAGTTACATAAAATATATTGGGATATAATGACTTTTACAAAATACCAATTTAATATTTAAAAACAAATATATTATCTTTCTAAGTAGTCAGATAAGAATATATTAGCATTTTGTTGAAATTCATTACTGCTTTCAACTAGTAAATATTGACTTATATTAAAATCATTGACATTAATATTATAAGTAAAAATATACTTTTCTAATATATTTACAAATGCAACTCGATTTGATTCAGTAGGTATTCTTATATATGTTTTTAATCTTTCTAAATCACAACTGCTAATTTCAATTTTATTTTCTTTAAATTTTTTTGATAAATCAATAAAAAAGTCTTTTTGTATATCAACATATTTATGTAATAGTCGCATCATTTTTATTACCTCCAAATTATTAAACTTAAATATTAAAATAATTGTCCTAGAAAGAGTATTTACCAAATTTATAAAAATAAATCGAACTATAAATATATATGTGATTATTAAACTTATAATACTAATAAGCTAAAATAATATATAAAAGTAATTTGAAATATATGGTAAAATGTAATAAGAATATATTTTAAAAATATAAAGGGAGAAATATTTTATGGTTGAAAAATTTATGTTATTAAGTAATGGAGTAAAAATACCATCAATAGGATTTGGTACATATAAATCAGGGGATGATGAAGAAACAGCTAAAATAATAAAAAATGCTTTAAATTTAGGATATAAAATGATAGATACTGCTTCATTTTATAACAATGAAGTAGGTATAGGTAATGGTATAAAAGAAAGTGATATAGATAGAAAAGATATATTTATAGTAACTAAACTTTGGAATGATGATCATGGTTATGATAATACTATCGAGGCTTTTAATAAATCATTAAATAACCTACAAGTAGATTACATAGATTTATATTTAATACATTGGCCAAATAAATTAAATGCTGAAACTTGGAGAGCCTTTGAACATTTATATGAGACAGGAAAGGTAAAAGCTATAGGAGTATGTAACTTTAAAGTTGAGCATTTAGAAGAATTAAAGAAAACTGCAAAAATAATGCCAATGGTAAATCAAGTAGAGATTCATCCTTTTAGTACTAAAAATAATATTATTAACTACTGCAAAGATAATAATATTAAAGTAGTTGCATGGAGCCCTATAAGTAGAGGAAGAGTACTATCTAATGACTTAATGATTGATTTATCACAAAAATATAAAAAATCAATAGTACAAATAGTACTAAGATGGCATATGCAAAAAGGAGTTATACCTATACCAAAGTCATCAAATGAAAACAGAATAAAAGAGAATATGGACATATTTGATTTTGAAATTTCTAGTGAAGATATGAAAGCAATAGATTCATTAGATGAAGGGGATGATATGTCAGTAACAACACCACCATTAAATACTATATATGAAGAAGTAAGATAAACTATAATGCTTTAAAATCTGTGTATTAAAGTAATATCAATATATTTAGAAAAGTAAAAATTGATAAAATACTTTAGATACAAGTATTTAGTTAATGTTATAAGTATAATAAAGGTCTTAATTGTTATAAATTATTCACTGAATTTACTATATATATTAGAATTTAATTAACTAACTTACATCTTTATTTGTGATGCTTAGAATTGTACCATAAATAAAGATTTAAAATAGAATAATATAGTATGATTTAATGTAAAATAGTGTATAAGTTAAAATTACAACTAAATATTAGCAAAAGATAAAATAGGATACATTGAATCAGAACTTTTTTATTCATATTGACATAAAATTATTAAACTTATATAATATAATTAAAACTTAATAAATCTTCAGGGTAGGGTGAAATTCCCTACCGGCGGTAAAGCCCGCGAGCCTATATGGCATGATTCGGTGAAATTCCGAGGCCGACAGTAAAGTCTGGATGGAAGAAGATAAAATAAATGCAAGATATAGTGAAATTATATGGCTATTCTTTATTAGTGTTACTTATGCTCTGAAATATTTTATATATTTCAGAGCTTTTTATATGATAATTTGTATTGTGAATATAAATAATTACTAATTTGTATAGTGAATATTATTTGAATTATTTTGTATGATACTTAGTTTGTTGTTTATTCTGAAAAGTATATAAAGTTTAAATAGCAAAATATGTATATTTAGCCCTGAGTATATTAATACTTAGGGCTTTCTTTGTATATGTCCGAATTTTATTAAGTGTATTAAAATTAGGAGGATAAAAGTTGGATAAGTATTATATGGATGTTGCATTACATTTAGCAAGAAAGGGAGCTGGCAAAGTGAATCCTAACCCATTAGTTGGTGCAGTTATTGTAAATGATGGGAAAATAATAGGTAAAGGGTATCATGAAAGCTATGGTAAAGCTCATGCAGAAATAAATGCATTTAAAGATGCAGAAACAGAATTAATAGAAGGGTCTACCATGTATGTAACTTTAGAGCCATGTTCGCATTATGGGAAGACACCACCATGTGTAGACCAAATAATTGAAAATAGAATTAAAAGGGTTGTCATTGGCATGGTTGATCCCAATCCTTTGGTATCAGGAAAGGGTGTTAAAAAATTACAAGAAGCAGGAATTGATGTAACTGTAGGAATACTAGAAGATAAATGTAAAAAATTAAATGAAGTATTTATTAAATACATTACAAAAAAGAAACCTTTTGTTGTATTAAAAACTGCAATGTCATTAGACGGTAAAATATCTACTACTTCAGGAGAATCAAAATGGATTACAGACAAAGAAGCAAGAGAAAATGTTCATATATTGAGAAATGAATTAACAGCAATAATGATTGGGATAGATACAGTTATTATTGATAATCCAGAGCTTACTTGTAGAATTCCAAATGGAAGAAATCCAATTAGAATAGTTGTAGATAGCAACCTAAGAATCCCATATGACTCTAAAATATTACAAACTGCTAAGAAATTTAAAACAATAATAGCAACTACTGAAAAAGCTAGAAAAGAGAAAATTCATAAACTAAAAGACTTAGGGATAATAGTAATAGAAACTAAATCTAAAAATGAAAAGGTAGATTTAAAAGACTTAATGCATAAATTAGGAAATCAAAATATAGACAGCATTCTTTTAGAAGGTGGATCAACATTAAATTACTCAGCCTTAGAAAGTGGAATTGTTGATAAAATTTTAGTTTATATAGCTCCTAAAATAATAGGTGGAATGAAATCTAAAACTCCTGTAGGAGGGAGTGGTATTAGCCATCTTAAAGATGCTTTTAAGGTAAGAGAGCTATCCACATCAATTATTGGAAAAGATATTTTACTTCAAGGTTATATAGAAGGAGATGAGTCTTAAGTGTTTACTGGGATAATTGAAGAAATAGGTTTAATAGAAGGAATTAAAAAGGGTGAAAAATCATCAAAACTAGTAATTAAGGCAAATATAGTTCTAAATGATATACATATAGGAGACAGTATTTCCACAAATGGAGTTTGTCTTACTGTAACTAATATATATGAAAATAAATTTGAGGCTGATATTATGGCAGAGACATTAAGAAAAAGTAATCTAGGGAAACTTAATATTGGAAGCAAGGTAAATCTTGAGAGGGCCTTAAGCATTCAAAGTAGATTAGGTGGGCATATAGTAAGTGGACATATAGATGGCACAGGGAAAATTATATCTTTTGTAAAAGAAGATAATGCTATATGGGTTACTGTAGATGCTTCTACGGATATATTAAAATATGTAGTACATAAAGGTTCTATCACTATAGATGGAATAAGCTTAACAGTGGCTTATGTAGATGATAGTTGCTTTAAAGTTTCGATCATTCCTCATACAGCAAGTGAAACAACATTGATAAGTAAGAAGATAGGAGATACTGTAAATCTTGAATGTGATTTAATAGGGAAATATGTGGAAAAGCTTTTGGGATTAGAAGGAAATAAAAAAGATGATAGTAAATGTTCATTAAATGAAGAGTTTCTAAGAAGTAATGGTTTTTTGTAAGGGAGGAGAAAGAGAAATGTTTAAATTTAATAGTATTGAAGAAGCTTTAGAGGATATTAAAGCAGGTAAAATAATTATAGTTATTGATGATGAAGATAGAGAAAATGAAGGAGACTTGTTAATGGCGGCAGAATACGCTAATGCTGAATCAATAAACTTTATGGCTACCCACGGTAGAGGTCTAATTTGCATGCCAATAGAAGAGAATAAAGCTAAAGAATTAAATCTACATCCTATGGTGAAGAATAATACAGATAATCATGGTACAGCTTTTACTGTTTCTATTGATCATATTGATACAACTACAGGAATATCAGCTTATGAAAGAGCGTTAACTATAAAAAAGGTCTTAGAATCTAATGATTCCAATGAATTTAGAAGACCAGGACATATATTTCCACTTATAGCTAAATCAGGAGGTGTTTTAAAGCGAGTTGGACATACTGAAGCTGCTGTAGATTTACCAAAACTTGCAGGATTAAAGCCAGCGGGAGTTATATGTGAAATTATGAGTAAAGATGGAACTATGGCTAGAACACCAGAATTGATTGAATTTGCAAAGGAACATCATCTTAAGATAATTACTATTGCTGATTTAGTAGCATATAGAAGAACAAAGGAAAAGCTGGTAGAAAGAGTTGTTGAAATTAATATGCCGACAAAATACGGTGATTTTAGAATGTATGGTTTTGTAAATAAGCTAAATGGAGAACATCATGTAGCTTTAGTTAAAGGTGATATTAGTGATGGAAAATCAGTATTAGCAAGGCTTCATTCTGAATGTTTAACAGGAGATGCATTAGGTTCTAAAAGATGTGACTGTGGAGAACAATATGAGGCAGCCATGAGAAAAATAAGTGAAGAAGGAAGAGGAATACTTCTATATATGAGACAAGAAGGAAGAGGAATAGGGCTTATTAATAAGCTAAAGGCATATGCTCTTCAAGATCAAGGATATGATACTGTAGAGGCAAATATTATGTTAGGTTTTCCTGCAGATATGAGGGATTATGGAATTGCTGCACAAATATTTAATGACTTAGGTGTTGAAAAATTAAAGCTTATGACAAATAATCCTAGGAAGCTTAATGGATTAAGTGGTTATGGAATTGAAGTTGTTGATAGAGTTCCAATTCAAATGAATCATAACGAGAAAAACGAATTTTATTTAAAAACAAAACAAGAAAAATTACAGCATATGCTTAATTATTAGAAATTAATTAATTTTAAAATAATATAAACAAAAACTGGAGGAAGTAAAAATGAAAATGATAGAAGGAAATTTAGTAGCACAAGGTCTTAAGATTGGTATTGTAGTAGGGAGATTTAACAATTTTATAGTTTCAAAGTTATTAGAAGGCGCATTAGATGGACTAAAGAGACATGGAGTAGATGAGAATAATATTGAAATAGCTTGGGTACCAGGTGCTTTTGAATTACCATTAATAGCAAAGAAGATGGCTCAAAATGATAAATATGATGCTGTAATATGTTTAGGTGCCGTTATTAAAGGATCAACACCTCACTTTGATTATGTATGTGCAGAAGCTTCAAAGGGAATAGCATCTGTTTCATTATCTACAGAGAAACCTGTAATATTTGGGGTACTAACTACAGATACAATTGAACAGGCTATAGAAAGAGCTGGAACAAAAGCTGGAAATAAAGGTTATGATGCTGCAGTAACTGCCATAGAAATGGCCAATTTACTAAAGCAGTTTTAATGTGATGATAAGTTTGATGAACAATATTAATCTATTACGAACTAAATGTATAGGAGCATATGCTCCTATTTTTATTGAAAAAATGAAAGATATTATTTACTAAATTTCCTAGTAGGGAAAAAGGAAAACTTAAAAAAATAAAATAAATAAACAACTAATAATATATACAAATCTACATAAATGAAATAAAATAGTATTATTATACTAAAGATAATAACAAAAGGAGAATATATGGAAAATTTATTCGATTTTTTAGAAAATAAAAGTAAAGAAGAAAAACAAGAAAATATAATATTAGAAACTCAAACTATAGATATATCTACTACACAAAAAACTAAGTATATTATAGATGAAGAACACTTAAAACATTTAGAAAAAGTTAAAATAAGTTTATATAATGAAGATGAAATAAAGGCATCGGGCCTAGAAAGAAAAGATTATATAAGATTAAATAGTTATGTTGGCTCTAGATTAAATACAGATTTAAGAGCTAAAAACAATCCTATAAAAGAAGTAGAAGTTAAAATAGAATTAGTTGAAGAAAACTATTTAGACTCACTTGAAGAAGTTGACATGGATGAAAATATATTTAATGAAGATAATGGTATAAAAGAAAATAAAATGTTAATAGTTGATGGGTCATCACTTTTATCAACAAGTTTTTATGCAACAGCAAGAGACTTACTATTTGCAAAAACAGAAGAACAAAAAGAGTTTGCATATACAAAATTAATGAAATCTCCAGATGGAGAATATACAAATGGAATATATATGTTCTTTAAAACATTACTGCCATTAATTGAAAGTCAAAAGATAACGCATTTAGCAGTTGTACTTGATAGAAGTAGAAACACATTTAGACGAGAAATTGATCCAGAATACAAAGCAAATAGAAGTGAAACACCATATCCACTTAAAAGTCAATTTAAGTTATTAACTGAAATACTACAAGAAATGAATATACCAGTATTTTCTCATACTGAATATGAAGCAGATGACTTTGCTGGAAGTTTAGTTAAGAAATTTGAAAAAGATATACCTATATATTTACACACTAAAGATGAAGACTATATTCAATTAGTATCAGATAATACTAAATTATGGATGGTAACAAGTAAAGCAGATGATATGTATAAAGAAATTGGTATAGATAAAAAGGATATCAATGTTCCAAGTGGGATATTTGAATATACACCAGAGTATGTTAAACACTTTAAAGGAATAGAGCCAAT
>NZ_CATXCO010000039.1:0-14718 GCF_958366745.1 uncultured Romboutsia sp. | reverse complement strand
AGCGGCGATGGTACTTGGTGGGCAACCGCCTGGGAGAGTAGCACGTAGCCACGTAATCTTTTTTATTTTATATATTTAAAGCTAGAAGGGATATATCTTCTAGCTTTTTTATGTATAATAAAGTATTAGATGCTCATGAATATAAGAGTATTAATAATAGATTTATTTATTCTAGAGATTAAAATCATATAAAAGCTAGAATCAAGCAACATATATTTTAATATCCCCAAAAATTTACTTAGCAAATTCAATACGCTTAGTAAAAAATTAGCACAACAGGTTATTTAAATATTTTATAGAACTATTTTATTAATCTAAAAACAGAATATCTAAATTATTGTATACATAATTTGATTTATATAATTAGTATATAATTAATAAAATTTACATATTTTATACAAAGAGAAAAGATAGTCTATAACATCTCTCATAAAAACACATCATGATAGATAGTAAACCCTGCAAAACAAAAGAGTATTTTAATAAATATTTATATTTTAAAAGGGTAGGTGCTTATATGAAAGTTTATGATAGTAATATGTTAAGAAATATAGCAGTACTAGGTCATAGTGGATGTGGAAAGACAAATCTAATAGAAGCAATAGCTTACACCTCAAATCTTACAAATAAAATATCCAAACAAAATGATAAAGTTAACATGACTTATACTTTAGGATTAGTACTAGTTGAATACAATAACTACAAATATAATTTATTAGATACTCCTGGATATTTTGATTTTTGTGGTGAAGTTATATCATCTCTTACTGCAAGCGATGCAGCTATAATTGTAATAGATGCTACTACAGATATTCAAGTTGGGACAGAAAAGTCTTTAGAGTTAACTGAAGATGTTCCTAAGATAATGTTTATAAATAAAATAGATAATGAAAAATCAAGATATAAAGATACATTAGAAATATTAAGAGAGCAATATGGAAATAAAATAGTGCCTATGATAATACCTATATATAAAGATAAAAAATTTGTGAAGCTACATAATATATTTGAGAATATAGATGAATTAGATGGTGAGTTCAAAGATGAAGCTATGAGTGTAAAAGAAGCTCTAATGGAACTTATAGCAGAAACTGATGACGAGATACTAGATAAGTATTTTAGTGGAGAAGAATTAGATGCGCAAGATATACAGAAAGGACTGACTATAGGTATACAAAGAGGGGATATAATACCAGTAATCTGTGGTTCCACGTTAAACAATATAGGTACTATAGAAATATTAGATACAGTATCTAAATATTTAGAGCCTAAATACTTAGATAAAGATAGTACATTCAAAGGTTTTGTATTTAAAACAGTAGTAGACCCATTCATTGGCAAGATATCATATCTAAAAGTTACTCAAGGTGAAATAAAAAAAGATGATGAAGTATTTAATATAAATAAATCGAGTAAAGAAAAAATATCTAATTTATATACTATGAAAAATAAAGAATTAGTAGAAATTAATAAGGCTAAGTGTGGAGATATAGTTATAGTAACAAAGTCTAATAGCTTACAAACAGGAGATACTATATCATTAAACAAAGATGATGAAGCTATGCCAGTAATTCAATTCCCTAAGCCTCAAATATATTTTGCAATAACTCCAAAAGATAAAGGAGATGAAGAAAAAGTAAGTGCTACTTTAAATAAGATAGCAGATGAAGACCCAACTATAGATTGGTATAGAAATTCAGAAACAAAACAGGCTCTTATAGGGGGGCAAGGTGAGCTTCATATAAATATTGTAAAAGATAAGATGAAAGAAAAATTTGGAGTAGATGTTAATTTAGAAGACCTTAAAGTTGCATATAGAGAAACTGTAAAAGGAAAGTCTGATGTTCAAGGAAAACATAAAAAACAATCAGGTGGTCACGGTCAATATGGAGATGTAAAAATAAAATTTGAAAGAAGTAAGAAGGATTTTGAATTTACAGAAGAAATCTTTGGAGGATCTGTACCTAAACAGTATATACCAGCAGTAGAAAAAGGTTTAAAGGATTCTATGTTAAAAGGAGTACTAGCAGGATTTCCAGTTACCAATATAAAGGCTACTCTTTATGATGGTTCATATCATGATGTCGATTCATCAGAGATGGCATTTAAAATGGCAGCTAGTTTAGCCTTTAGAAAAGGTATGGAAGAAGCGCAACCAGTTTTATTAGAGCCTATAATGAGCCTAAAAATAACAATACCTGAGGAGTATATGGGCGATGTTATGGGCGATATAAATAAAAGAAGAGGGAAAATATTAGGTATGGAACCATTAGGTAAAGGAAAACAAGTAATATATGCACAGGCACCTCAAGCTGAAACCTTTAAATATGCCATAGATTTAAGATCTATGACACAAGGTAGAGGATATTTTGAAATGGAAATTGAGAAATATGATGAAGTTCCTTATCAAATAGCGCAAAGAATAATAGCTCAAGCTAATAACAATAGATAAATAATAAAAGGGGTCATCAAAATTCACGATAACCCCTTTTTCGATTTAAGGCATAAACTTAAAAGAAGTTAATATAATACTTGAGATAAAATTTATTTAGTATAATTAATAATACTTAACATAAGCATATATTATATAAATTTTATAAAAAAATAAATTTTTATAGTGTAAATTTTACTGAAAAAAATCATATAAATGATATTAGTCGATAGTCAAAGTAAGTCAAATTTATATGATTGAGTGGTGATGTATATGGCCTCGATAACTGATAAAATTGAACTTTTCATAAATGAGTTAATGAACAATAGCAATAGCATACAAATTAAGCGTAACGAGTTAGCAAATTTATTTAACTGTGCACCATCTCAAATAAATTATGTATTAATGACAAGATTTACAATAGACAGAGGTTATTATATAGATAGCAAAAAAGGTGGAGGTGGATATGTACAGATTACTAAGATAAGCTCAGATAAAAAGAAATATATAAAATCCTTAATATATGAAAGGATTGGTGAAGAGATAAGTTATAATGCAGCTAAAGAAGTCATAAAATCACTAGAAAAAATCAATATACTTACAGAAAGAGAAAGTAAGATAATATTATATTCAATAGAAGATAAGGTGTTATGTATACCTATTTCAGAACTTAAAGATAAATTAAGAGCAAATATATTACAGAATATAGTAATTGGCTTATTACATATAGATGAAAGTGCTTAAGAATTTAATATATAAAATACAGAATATACAAAATACGGATAAACTAAAAGGAGTGAGAGAGTATGTATTTTAGTAGATTTACACAGAAGTCTAAAAAAGTTATAGAGCTTAGTTTAGAATGTGCTAGAGAATTTGGTCATAATAGAGTTGATAGTGAACATTTATTATTAGGTTTATCAAAAGAAGGCGATGGTGTAGCATCTAGGGTATTATTAAAATTAGGCATAACACCTAAGTATATAGAGGGGAAAATAATAGAGAAAAAAGGTATTATACCTATAATGCCAATAGATTTAGTACTAAGCCCTAGAAGTGAAGAGATATTAGAAATTTCAGGTATATTTGCAGATAAATTTAAATCTGAGTATATAGAGACTGAGCATATATTACTAGGTATACTTCAACAGGGAGAAAATTTAGCAGTTAATATATTAAAAGAAGCAGGTATAGATGATAAATCTATAGTTGAGTTAATTATTGATACTGTTGGATTAGATAGTGTTACAACAAATAAAGAGAGTAAGCCTAATTATCCAACTAGAACACAAACATCTTTAAAGATATTAGATAAGTATGGAAAAAATTTAACTCTAGTTGCAAGCCAAAATAAAATTGATCCTGTAATAGGAAGAGAAAAAGAGATAGAAAGAGCTATACAAATATTAAGTAGAAGAACAAAAAATAATCCAGTATTTATTGGAGATCCAGGTGTTGGAAAGACATCTGTTGCAGAAGGATTGGCTGCAAATATTGCAAGTGGAAATGTTCCAGATAATCTTATTGGAAAAGTTTTATACACTTTAGATATGGGATCTATGTTAGCAGGGGCAAAATATAGAGGTGAATTTGAAGAGAGAATAAAGCAAGTTGTAGATGAAGTAGTTAAGAATGGAAATATAATTTTATTTATAGATGAGTTACACACAATAATTGGTGCAGGATCAACTGGAGAAAGTACGATAGATGCATCTAATATATTAAAGCCAGTACTATCAAGAGGAGATATACAGATTATAGGGGCTACAACAATAGATGAGTATAGAAAGCATATAGAGAAAGATTCTGCGTTAGAAAGAAGATTTCAACCAGTTTTAATAACAGAACCAACAAAGGAAGAAACTATAAAGATACTAGAAGGATTGAGAGAAAAATATGAATCTCATCATAATGTAAAAATAACATATGAAGCCATAGTAGCAGCAGTAGATTTATCTATAAGATATATAACTGATAGATTTTTACCAGATAAAGCAATAGATTTAATTGATGAGTCAGCATCTAGAGTAAGATTAAGAGAGATTAATTCACAAAAGAACATTCTAAATTCAGAAAAATATATTTTAAGTAAAGAAATAAATGATGAATTAAATAGAGATATTGGAAAGAATCTGGACTTAGATATAAGTACAAAATCAAGTCAGGGTATAGTAAATATTGAAATACCTAAAAAATCATATATAGGTATAGTAGACAAAGAAATAATTGCTGAGGTTGTGGAACTTTGGACTGGTGTACCAGTTAATAAAATAGTTGAAGAAGAAGCAGAAAGATTACTAAACTTAGAAGAAATATTGCATGGTAGAGTAGTAGGTCAAGATCAGGCAGTAAAATCGATCTCTAGAGCAATAAGAAGATCTAGAGCAGGTCTTAAAGACCCTAAAAGACCAATAGGTTCATTTTTATTTTTAGGACCAACTGGAGTTGGAAAAACAGAACTATGTAAAGCTTTAGCAGAAGTTCAATTTGGTGATGAAAATCAAATAATAAGAATAGATATGTCTGAATATATGGAAAAACATGCAGTATCTAAATTAATAGGTTCACCTCCAGGATATGTAGGATATAATGAAGGTGGTCAATTAACAGAAAAAGTAAGAAGAAATCCTTATTCTGTTGTTTTATTTGATGAAATAGAAAAAGCTCATGAGGATGTATTTAATATATTACTACAAATATTAGATGATGGTAGATTAACAGACTCAAAAGGTCGTATGGTTGACTTTAAAAATACAATATTAATAATGACATCTAATGTTGGAGCTACTAAAATTAATAAGAAGAATCATCAAGTATTAGGATTTGGTACAAATAAAGATAAGGAAGAAGAGACAAAAGATCAATATGATAAAATGAAAGAAAGTATAATGGGAGAATTAAAGCAAAAGTTTAAGCCAGAGTTTTTAAACAGAATAGATGACATAATAGTATTCCATCCGTTAGAAGAGTATCATATATATGAAATAGTAAAATTAATGACAAGAGAAGTAATTGAAAGATTAAAAAGTTTAAATATAGATTTGAAAATGAGTGAAGAAGCTGTAAAACTAATAGCTCAGGAAGGTATGGACTTAGAGTATGGGGCAAGACCTTTAAAAAGAGCCATACAGAAAGAATTAGAGGATACATTATCTGAGGCAATACTAAAAGGTGATATAAAAAAAGGTAGTAGTGTAGTTGCTGAAATTGAAGATAATAAAATAGTATATAAATGTAAAGTGCTATAAAATTAAATGAGGAGGAAACTCCTCATTTTTTATGTATAAGGGAATTATATCATGAAAAAATTTATAGATAATATATGAATATAAGTAATATCAATAAATTTACAAACGTAAAAAATGACATTTTTGAGCAACGGATGTATCCGTAGTGGGAGCAAGGATACATCGTTGGCGAAATGAGCGAGGCGAAATTTTTAATTTTATAATAATTTACATAATACACTATAGATATGTTAAAATTAAATAGACAATAGTAAATTAAGGGTGATTTGTAAATGGCAAAGATAAAGACAAAATATGTATGCCAAGAGTGCGGATATGAAACATCTAAATGGTTAGGTAGATGTCCAGAGTGTACAAAATGGAATACGTTAGTAGAAGAAATAGAACAAAAAGGGTCGAATAAAGATGTATTTATTATAGATAAATCTTCATCAAGACCTGTAAATATAAATTCCATAGAAACAAAAGAAGAAGAAAGATTTTCAACATGTATAGATGAACTAGACAGAGTACTTGGTGGAGGTATAGTAAAAGGATCTTTAGTATTAGTAGGAGGAGATCCTGGAATAGGAAAATCAACACTTTTAATTCAAGTATCAAGTAATGTTGCAAACTCAGGAAAAAAAGTATTATATATATCAGGAGAGGAATCTGAATCTCAAATAAAAATGAGAGCTCAGAGACTAGGAATTAATTCTGATAATTTATACATTTTTGCAGAAAATAACTTAAGTTTAATAGAAGCGCAGTTAGATAATATAAAGCCTGATCTTATAATTCTGGACTCTATCCAAACTGTATATAGTCCAGAAATATCATCAGCACCAGGAACAGTTAGCCAAATAAAAGAAGGAACTTCGAAATTTATGAAAATATCCAAAAAAATGGGTATATCAACATTTATAGTTGGACATGTAACAAAAGAAGGTTCTTTAGCTGGACCTAAATTATTAGAGCATATGGTTGATACTGTATTATATTTTGAAGGAGAAAGATATAATACTTATAGATTAGTTAGAGCTGTTAAGAATAGATTTGGTTCAACTAATGAATTAGGAGTATTTGAGATGAGGGACTTAGGTTTAGTAGAACTTGAAAATCCATCAAAAATACTTATATCAGAAAAACCAAAAGATGTAGCAGGTTCAGTTATAATATCTACTGTAGAAGGTACAAGACCAATGTTGCTTGAAATGCAAGCCTTAGTATCACCAACAAGTTATGGTATACCAAAAAGAACGGCTACAGGTGTTGATTATAATAGAGTAGGTATGTTATTGGCTGTTTTAGAGAAAAGAGTAGGACTTCAAATTCAAAATCAAGACGTATACCTTAATATAGTAGGAGGAATAAAAATAAATGAGCCTTCAATAGATTTAGGTATAGTAATAGCTATTGCATCTAGTTTTAGAAATGTTGCAGTTGATGAAACAATAGCAGTAACAGGAGAAGTTGGACTTACAGGAGAGGTAAGAGCAGTAAGCTTCATAGAAAAAAGAATAGCAGAGTGTAAAAAGCTTGGCTTTACAAAAATAGTTATACCAAGAAATAATTATGAAGCAGTCAAAGATACTAAAGGTATAGAAATTTGGCCTGTAGATAATCTAAGACAAGCAATAAATATAGTATTAGGGGGTAATAAAGAATAATGGAGGATTTCCTAAGAAATAAAAATCTTATACATGCATTAAAAATGATATCACCTGGAAGTCCACTAAGACAAGGGTTAGATAACATACTAAAAGCTAAAACAGGAGGGCTTATAGTAATCGCAACTGGTGAAGAAATAATGGAAGTAGTAGATGGAGGATTTTGTATAAATGCAGAATACTCACCAGCGTATATATATGAATTAGCTAAAATGGATGGTGCTATAGTTTTAAGTAGTGATACAAAGAAAATTCTTTTTGCTAATGCTCAACTTATACCTGATTACTCAATATCAACATCCGAAACTGGGACTAGACACAGAACTGCAGAAAGAGTTGCTAAACAAACAGGGGCGATAGTTATTGCTATATCTCAAAGGAGAAATATAATCACAGTATATAGAGGGGATAAAAAATATGCTTTAGAGGATATATCTAAAATACTTACTAAGGCGAATCAAGCATTACAGACTCTTGAAAAATATAAATCTGTATTGGATGAAGCTATAATAAACTTAAATGCTTTAGAGTTTAATGATTTAGTAACGATATATGATGTAGCAATAGTTATACAAAAGATAGAAATGGTAATGAGAATAACAAATATAATTGAGAAATATGTAATTGAGCTTGGCCAAGAAGGAACGCTAGTAAAAATGCAGTTAGAAGAGTTAATGGGAACAACTAAAATGGACCAAAAGCTTATTTTTAAAGATTATAGTAAAAAGAATGTAGATATGGCAGAATTTAAGAAAAAGATTAAAAGTTTTTCATCTGAAGACTTACTGGATTTAACTAATATGGCTAAATTATTAGGTCATAGTGGTTTTTCAGAAAATATGGATATGACTATAAAATCTAGAGGGTACAGAATACTTAGTAAGATACATAGGTTACCATCAGCTATAATTGAAAACTTAGTAAATTACTTTGATAATTTCCAGGAAATATTAAATGCATCAATAGAAGAATTAGATGATGTTGAAGGAATAGGTGAAATAAGAGCAACTTATATTAAAAATGGACTTATAAAAATGAAACAGTTAGTTTTATTAGATAGGCATATATAAATAATCGTTACTACTTTGTTCTTGAACATATGCGGTATTATAGATTATAATAAGTAAATATTAACAAAACAATCAGGGGGTGAAAATTTGATACAAAAAATAATAAGAGCAATGATAGGTATATTTGGTTTTGTTTTAGGATTTACCATATATTCATCATTAGCAAGTACATTTCCAGTACTTTTATTTGGAATAAAAAAGGGTACAATATTGATATCAGCAGTAGTAGGTTTAATTATAGGAGTTATATTCTACATAATAGGACCTTGGGTTATAGATAGATTTAAATATATAGCTAAACTTATGGATAAGGAAATATCAAAATATCCTCAAACTGATATATTATTAGGTTCTATAGGTCTTATAATAGGGTTCGTTATAGCATATTTATTAGGTGGTTTAATAAATTCAATACCTATAGTAGGAGGAATTTTAACATTTATTACATATGGATTTTTGGGATATTTAGGTATAAAAATAGCTTTAAAAAGTAAGGATGATTTATTTAATATAAGTAGATTATATAGACTATCACCATCAATAAAAGAAAAAAGTACTAAAAAAGAAGGGAAGACTATTCCACCAAAGGTATTAGACACTAGTGTCATAATTGATGGAAGAATAGCAGATATATGTAAAACAGGATTTATAGAGGGAAAACTTATAATACCTAAGTTTGTACTTGATGAATTACAACATATAGCTGATTCCTCAGATGATTTAAAAAGGGTTAGAGGAAGACGAGGCCTTGATATATTAAATATAATTCAAAAGGAATTAGATATAGAGGTTGAAATAAGTGAAGCTAAGTTTGATGATATTCCTGAAGTTGATAGTAAGTTATTAAAATTAGCTCAGGTTTTAGGCGGTAAGGTAGTTACTAATGACTATAATTTAAATAAAGTAGCTCAATTCCAAGGTGTTGAGGTATTAAATATAAATGAACTTGCCAATGCTATAAAACCAGTTGCAATACCTGGAGAAGAAATGATTGTTCAGGTTGTCAAAGAAGGGAAAGAACATAGTCAAGGTATAGCTTATCTAGATGATGGAACTATGATAGTTGTAGATGGAGGTAAAAAGCATATGGGAGAAACTATAAGAGTATTAGTTACATCAGTGCTACAAACTCCAGCAGGAAGAATGATATTTGGAAAACCAAAAAACTAATAAATTTTAAGGAGGGTGTCTCATAATATAAATTACTTTATGTTGAGGCACCTTTCTTTAATATAAGGACTTTAGTATTTAATAAGAGGTGCAAATATGAATGGTGTTGTCATAGTAGCTGCAGGAACAGGCAGTAGAATGAATATGGGAATTAATAAACAATTTATAAAGCTTGAAGGAAAAGAAATTATAGCTTATACAATTGAAAAATTTTATAATAATTCAAACATAGAAGATATAGTGGTTGTTGTAAAAGAAGATGAATCTGAGTTTTTTAAAAAAGAGATACTAGATAAGTATAATTTTAAAAATGTAAAAATAGCTTATGGTGGAAAAGAGAGACAAGACTCTGTATATAATGGATTAAAGTTATTAGATGAAAAATGTGATGTCGTATTAATTCATGATGGGGCGAGACCTTTTGTATCTGATAAAATTATAGATAAAAGTATTGAGGAAGCAAAAGAGCATAAGGCTATAGTTGTAGGAGTACCAGTTAAAGATACTATAAAGGTTATAGATAACGATAAAAATATAGTAGATACGCCAAATAGAAGTGTATTATGGGCAGTTCAGACTCCGCAAACATTTGATTATAATATACTTATAGATGCTTATAAAGATGCATTTAAAAATAAATTTTATGGAACTGATGATGCAATGCTAGTAGAGCGAATCGGATATAAGGTTAAAATGTTAGAAGGATCATACAATAATATAAAAATAACAACGCAAGAAGATTTAAATATTGGAAGTCAAATATTAAGAGTTCAAGATTAGTAGGAGGACAAACATGAGAGTAGGATTAGGTTATGATGTACATAAATTAGTAGAAGGAAGAAAGTTAATAATAGGTGGAGTAAATGTTCCACATGAAAAAGGATTATTAGGCCACTCTGATGCAGATGTATTGATACATGCTGTAATGGATTCTATATTAGGTGCATTAGCTTTAGGTGATATAGGTAAGCATTTCCCTGATACAGACGAGAAGTATAAAGGTGCAGATAGTATGAAATTATTAGAGTTTGTATATAATTTAATCAATGAAAAAGGATATGGTATAGGTAATATAGATTGTACTATAATAGCTCAAAGTCCTAAAATGGCTCCTCATATACAAAATATGAGAGAAAATATTGCTAAAGCATTAAATACTTCGATAGAGAATATAAATGTAAAAGCAACAACAGAAGAAGGGCTTGGATTTACTGGAGCGAAAGAAGGAATAGCAGCTCAAAGTATTTGTTTATTAGTTAAAGTTGACAAGTGATATTAAATAATATAATATTAGTAAATAAGATAAAGATTAAATAGTAATATTACAATATATATTGTATATACTATACATAAATAATAAATTAAAGCAATGATTAAGAAATAGTAAAAGATGAAATCTTTACAGAGAGGAAACGGTGGTGAAAGTTTCTAAGAAGAAGTCTTTGAACCAGTCTTTTAGCTTAAAAACGGTAAAAAGTTTTTACGGTAGGGACCGTTATATCCCATAAAGAGAGCCTTTTGGCTAATTAGAGTGGTACCGCGGAAATTCAACCTTTCGTCTCTATACATAAGTATAGAGTCGGAAGGTTTTTTTGTGGAAAATTTTTACTATTAAAAATAAAAAATATAAATAAATACAGGAGGAAATGTAATATGAAAATGTCAAAAATGTTTATGCCAACATTAAGAGAAGTTCCAGCTGATGCAGAAATAACAAGTCATCAATTAATGTTAAGAGCTGGTATGATAAGAAAAATGGCATCAGGAGTGTATAACCAATTACCTATGGGTATAAGAGTTTTCAATAAAATCCAAGAAATAATAAGAGAAGAATTAAATAAAAAAGGATGTCAAGAAATACTTTGTTCAGCTCTTATACCAGCAGAACTTTGGAAAGAGTCTGGTAGATGGGATGTAATGGGAGCAGAAATGATGAGATTAAAGGATAGAAATGATAGAGATTTCTGTCTTGGACCAACTCACGAAGAAGTATTTACAGATTTAATAAAGCAAGAAATAACTTCTTATAAGCAATTACCATTAAACTTATATCAAATACAAGTTAAGTATAGAGATGAAAGAAGACCTAGATTCGGAGTAATGAGAACTAGATCTTTCACAATGAAAGATGCTTATAGTTTTGATACAGATGAAGCAGGATTAGATAAGTCATACCAAGATATGTTTGATGCATATACAAACATATTTGCAAGATGTGGATTAGATAATAGCCCAGTTCAAGCAGATACAGGAGCTATAGGTGGTTCAGTTTCAGCTGAGTTCATGGTTAAATCAGAAGTTGGAGAAGATGAAATAGTATTCTGTAGCGGATGTGATTATGCAGCAAACATGGAAAAAGCAGTAGCTGTAGTAGCAGAACCTTCAACTGAAGAAATGAAAGAATTAAAAGAAGTACACACTCCAGGTGTACACACTATAGAAGAACTAGAAAACTTCTTTAAATTATCGGCTGATAAGTTTGCAAAAACTTTAGTATATGTTGCAGATGGAAAAACTGTAGCAGTAGTAGTAAGAGGAGATAGAGAAGTAAACGAAACTAAAGTAGGAAATGCTGTAGGTGGGGTTGTTGAGTTTGAACTTGCTAATGAAGAAGTAGTAAAAGCTGTAACTAATGCAGAAATAGGATTTGCAGGACCAATAGGAATAAAAGCTGACTATGTATTAATAGATAACGAAGTAGCTAATGCTAGAAACTTAATAATAGGAGCTAACAAAACTGAGTACCATATAGAAAATGCTAACTATGGAAGAGACTTCGAAGGAACAGTAGGAGACTTCAGAAATGTAACTGAGCAAGATAAGTGTACTAAGTGTGGAAGTCACTTTGAAATAGCTAGAGGGGTAGAAGTTGGACATATATTCAAGTTAGGAACTAAATACTCTGAAGCTATGGGATGTAACTTCATAGATAAAGATGGTAAGTCTAAGCCAGTAGTAATGGGATGTTACGGAATAGGTGTAGAAAGAACAGCTGCAGCTATAATAGAGCAACATCATGATGAAAATGGTATAACATGGCCTTTAGCAATAGCTCCATATCATGTTGTAGTTGTACCTGTTAACATAAAGAAAGAAGAACACATGGAAGCTGCTGAAAATATATACAACGAATTACAAGATATGGGTGTAGAAGTATTATTAGACGACAGAGATGAAAGAGCTGGAGTTAAGTTTAAAGATAGTGAACTTATAGGTATACCAATGAGAATAACTGTTGGTAAAGATATAGTAGACGGAAAAGTAGAATTCAAATTAAGAAAGTCTGAAGAAAAAGAAGTAATATCTTTAGATGAGATAAAATCAAGAGTTGAAGCTGAATTTGTAAAAAATAACATAAAGTTAGGATAATTACAAAATAACTAAATAGTATATATAATCCACGAACTTATTAACATTTTAAGTTAAAATGTGGATATATATACTATTTTAATTTTCATAAAAAGTGAGTTATCAACAGATTATCTGGATAACATATAAATTGTATTTTTTATATTATTTGGATAAAATAACATTACAATAAAGGCTTATTTTGATATTATAGATACATATAGATATTTATAGGAGGTAAAGACATGAGTGTAAAAGTAAGATTTGCTCCGAGTCCAACTGGATTTGTACATATAGGTAGTTTAAGAACTGCTTTATATAACTACTTATTTGCAAAGAGAATGGGTGGAGAGTATTTATTAAGAGTAGAAGATACAGACCAAACAAGATTAGTTGAAGGTGCAATAGAAAACATGCTTCAAGCTATGAAATGGGCTGGTGTTAACCACACTGAAGGTGTTATGTTAGATGAAAATGGTAATATAGTTCAAAAAGGTGAGAACGGTCCTTACATACAATCTGAAAGATTAGATATATACAAAAAATATATACAAGAATTATTAGATAATGGAAAAGCTTACTATTGCTTCTGTACAAAAGAAAGATTAGATGAAGTAAGAGAAAAGCAAAAAGAAGCTGGTGAAACTCCAAGATATGATGGTCACTGTAGAGATCTTACAGAAGAAGAAGTACAAGCTAAAATAGCTGCAGGAGAACCATACGTTATAAGATTAAGATTACCAGAAAACCACGTTATAAAGTTCAATGACTTAGTTAGAGGAGAAACAGAATTTAATACTAATGACTTAGATGATCAAGTATTAATAAAAACTGATGGATTCCCAACATATCATTTCGCTGTAGTTGTTGATGACCACTTAATGGAAATAACTCACGTTATAAGAGGAGAAGAATGGCTTTCTTCAACACCAAAGCATGTTTACTTATATGAAGCATTTGGATGGGAGCCAACAACATTTGTACACTTACCAAACATACTTAACAAAGAAAAGAAAAAGTTAAGTAAGAGACATGGTGATGTTGCAGTTGAAGATTTCAAGAAAAAAGGATACTTACCAGAAGGTTTAGTAAACTATGTTGCATTAGTTGGATGGTCTCCAGAAGACAACCAAGAAATATTCTCAATGGAAGAATTAGAAAATGCATTTTCTATAGATAGAGTATCTAAGAGTGGTGGAGTATTTGATACAGAAAAATTAAACTGGGTTAACCAACATTATGTAAAAGATGCAGATGACAGCTACTTAACAGATTTAGCTATACCATTCTTAGTTGAAGCTGGATTTATAACAGAAGAAGAAGCCGAAACTAAATATGAATTTATAAAAGGTATGGTATCAGTTCTTAAAGAAAAATTACAATATGTAAAAGAAATAACTGAACATGCTAATATATTCTTTGGAGACACTGTTGAGTTAGAAACTGAAGAATGTAGAGAATTCTTAAACTTAGAGCATATACCAACTTTAATAGATGCATTAGAAGCAAAAGTAGAAGCTGCTGAAGTAGTAGATGAAGCATTTGTAAAAGCAATGTTTAAAGAAATACAAAAAGAACATGGAATAAAGGGTAAAAACTTATTCATGGGATCAAGAATAATATTAACAGGTCAAATGCATGGACCAGATCTTCCAAAAACTATGGAAGTTCTAGGAAAAGAAACTTGCTTAAATAGAATAAAATATGTAAAAAATAATGTTTTATAGTATATAAAAAGTCCACTAATTTTAAAATGTACCCTATAGAGTAGACAACTAATAAAAAGGTCTACTCTATAGGGT
>NZ_CATXCO010000038.1:0-14792 GCF_958366745.1 uncultured Romboutsia sp. | reverse complement strand
TTGTTATAGCTAAATTTAAAAATGATGCAGGAATAATAGGTGCGTCGGCTCTGTAAAGGACTAAAATATTATAATAGAGAAATTTACATATTAATAAATTTATAAAAATAACTCATTGTATTAGTTAAATATTATTATTAAAAATACTAAAGTCTAAAAATATACATTTTGGAATTAAAAAAACTTTATATGTAAATTCAATATGTTTAGTAAAATAACTAATACAACAGACAAAATAAGTAGTAGTATGTTTTGAAGATACTACTACTTATTTTTTTGCGTATAAGAAAATTATATCATAAATATATTTCTGGATAACCTATGAATATAAGCGATATCAATAACTTTATAAACGTAATAAATTACATTTTGAAATGCTTCGCCCACGCAGTGGCTCAAGCAGCGGATGTATCCGTAGCGGTAACAAGGATATATCATTGGCGAAATGAAGTGTTTCGCCGACACGTCGCTCAAGCGAAGCGAATTTTTTATTGAACAATTAAATTTTATTGATAAATTTATTTAGTAATGAAACACATCACTAATAACATTTGTTAGGATAAATATTATTAAATTTATAAAAATAGAAAATTATTGTATTTATTGCTTGGAGAAAGGGAATACTTATACATGTTTAAAAATAGGTTTAGTATAAAATAATAGAAAATATAAAAATTAAGATTAAAAAGAATCTATAGTGGTATATATATAATATATTTAATTCCTAGTAAAGTGGTATGAATTTAATCTTGACAAAATTACTAGGGTATAATAAAATTATATTGAAGGTAATACCTAGTAAAATAGTATGGATTACAATTCGTTGTAAAGGGTGATAAATATGAAATTATCCACTAAGGGTAGATATGGACTTAAAGCAATGTTTCAATTATCATTAAATCAGAGCAATGGTCCTATTCCCTTAAAAAATATAGCTAGTAAGCAAAATATATCAGAACAATATTTAGAGCAAATATTTTCATCTCTAAAAAAATCTGGATTAGTTCAAAGTGTTAGAGGAGCTCAAGGCGGATATTTATTATCAAAAGAACCTAAAGATATAACTGTAGGTGATATACTAGTGGTACTAGAGGGGCCTGTTTCACTATCAGATTGTGTAATGGATGAAGATATATGTGAAAATTCTGGTAAATGTGTAACGAAAATTGTATGGGAAAAAATGAAAAAGGGTATAGAAGATGTAATAAATTCTATAACTCTTCAAGATATGATAGATGATCATAATAAAAACATATTAGATAATGATATAACAAACTTAATTATAAAATAGATAGGGAGACGAAGAAAATGGAAAAAAGAAGATTATATATGGATTATTCTGCGACAACTCCTGTAAAAAAAGAAGTTCTAGATGAAATGATGCCATATTTTACAGAAAACTTTGGAAACGCATCTAGTTTTCATACATTCGGAAGAGAAGCAAAAACTGCTTTAGATAAAGCTAGAGGGCAAGTTGCTAATCTTATAAATGCAAAGCCTAATGAAATATACTTTACAGCTGGTGGAACGGAAAGTGACAACTGGGCGATAGAAGGTGTTGCTTTTGCTCATAGAAGTAAAGGAAATCATATAATAACATCTAAAATAGAACACCATGGAATACTTCACATATGTGAATATTTAGAAAAGCATCATGGATTTGAAGTAACTTATTTAGATGTTGATGCTGAAGGTAGAGTTAAATTAGATGAACTTGAAAAAGCAATAAAAGATACTACTATATTAATAAGTATAATGTTTGCAAATAATGAAATAGGAACAATACAACCAATAAAAGAAATTGGTGAAATAGCTAAAAAGCACAATGTATTATTCCATACAGATGCTGTTCAAGCAGCTGGTAATGTACCAATAGATGTTAAAGAATTAAATGTAGATTTAATGAGTATGTCTTCACATAAGATATATGGTCCTAAAGGAATAGGCGCTTTATATATAAAAACTGGTACAAAACTTCACTCTTTCGTTCATGGTGGTGCACAAGAAAGAAGAAGAAGAGCTGGTACTGAGAATATGCCATCTATAGTTGGATATGGAAAAGCAGCAGAACTTGCTAAAACTAATATGGACGAGCATATAGAAAGACTTACATCTTTAAGAACAAAATTAATAGATGGAATACTTGAAAAAATACCTTACACAAGAGTAAATGGTAGTTTAGAAAATAGATTACCAGGTAATGTTAACTTCTCGTTTGAATTTATAGAAGGAGAAGGAATATTATTAATGTTAGACATGTTAGGTATAGCTGCATCAAGTGGATCAGCTTGTACATCAGGATCACTTGATCCATCACATGTTTTAATGGCTATAGGATTACCACATGAGATAGCACATGGATCATTAAGACTTTCAATAGGTGATTTTACAACAGAAGAAGATATAGATTATATAATAGAAAAATTACCAGCAGTTATAGAGAGATTAAGAATGATGTCTCCTTTATATGATGCTGTAACAAAACAAAAATAATAGCACGGAGCTAATAATATAATTAAGACTTAAGGAGGATAAGAATATGCAATACAGTGATAAAGTAATGGAACATTTCATGAATCCAAAAATGTTGGAGAAATAGAAAATGCAAGTGGTATAGGTGAAGTTGGAAATGCTAAGTGTGGAGATATAATGAGAATATATCTTGATATAGACCCAGAAACTCAAGTTATAAATGATGTTAAATTTAAAACTTTTGGATGTGGATCTGCTATAGCAAGTTCATCAATGGCTACTGAAATGGTAAAAGGAAAAACTATACATGAAGCATTAGCTGTAACTAATAAAGCAGTTGCAGAAGCTTTAGATGGTTTACCACCAGTAAAAATGCACTGTTCAGTTTTAGCAGAACAAGCAATAAAAGCTGCTTTAATAGATTATTCTAAAAAGCATAATATACACATACCAGAGTTAGATGGTGTTGTTATAGATGATGATCATGACCATCATCATGATATAGAAGAAGAGGAAATGTAATTTTAAATATAAAATTCAATAATTAGTATATAAATATCCCTTTTAGGTAATTACTTAAAAGGGATATTGTAATTTAAAAGATGTGATAAAATTTAAATTAGTAGATAGATATTAGATATAAATAAGTTTAGTCTTTAAAAAGTAAGATAAAATATATATAATAAAAAGATATAAGCAAATTCGTAAAAGAAGGTGACAAAATGAAAAAAAGAGTAATGATCGGTATGAGTGGTGGAGTTGATAGTTCTGTTGCAGCATATCTTTTAAAAGAACAAGGATATGATGTTATAGGAGTTACTATGAAGCTATGGCAAGATGATGATGATGAACTTATAGAAAATGAAGGTGGATGTTGTTCATTAGCAGCAGTTGAAGATGCTAGAAGAGTTGCAGATAGAATAGGTATACCTTTTTATGTATTAAATTTTAGTGATGTATTTAAACAAAAGGTAATAGAGCCTTTTATAGATGAATATTTAAATGGTAGAACTCCAAATCCTTGTATAGCTTGCAATAAGCATATAAAATTTGATGATTTCTTTAATAAAGCACGTCAAATAGGATGTGATTATGTAGCTACAGGGCATTATGCTAAAATAGAAAAAGATGAAAAAACAGGAAGATATCTACTTAAAAAGTCTGTTACAGATAAAAAAGATCAAACTTATGCACTATATAATTTAACTCAAGAACAGTTAGAACACACATTACTTCCTATAGGTGATTATGAAAAGGAAAGAGTTAGAGAAATTGCAAAAGAAATAGGAATAGATGTTCATAATAAGCCAGATAGCCAAGAAATATGCTTTGTAAAAGATAATGACTATGCTGGATATGTAAAAAAACATTCTAAAAAAAGAATTGAAGAAGGTTATTTTGTAGATACTAAAGGTAATGTTTTAGGAAAGCATAAAGGTATAGTAAACTATACTATTGGTCAAAGAAAAGGATTAGGCATAGCTTTTGGAAAGCCTATGTTTGTTATTGATATAAATGCTAAGAAAAACACTGTAGTGTTAGGTGATAATGAAGATTTATTTAATAAAGTTGTCATAGCAAAAGATGTTAATCTTATAGCATTTGATGAAATAACAGAACCAGTTAGAGTAGAAGCTAAGATAAGATATTCTGCTAAGCCATCTCCAGCTACAGTATACAAAATAGATAATAATAAAATAAAAATAGTATTTGATGAACCTCAAAGGGCTATAACTAAAGGTCAATCTGTTGTAATGTACAATGGTGATGTTGTAGTTGGTGGAGGAATAATCTGCTAATAAAACTAAAATCAATATAATTTATAGTATTGATTAATTACACAAAATTTAGTAATATAACATATATAAGTAGTTAGAATAAAGTTTAACATATGAATTCTAACTATAAAATTAAATTTATTAGATACAGAGATAAGAAATAGTAAATTATTTGATGCCTTATAGAGAGAGGGAATTGGTGGAAGCCCTTAGGATAGAATTGTTGAAGCAGTCTTTGAGTATCAGTCCTGAAATAATAGTATGGATTGACGGTAGTTCCGTTATAACTAAGGTTTTCCGAAGATGTCATGATTTATTATGATAATTAGGGTGGTACCGCGAATGTAATCCTCGCCCCTATAAGTTTTTATAGGCGCGGGGTTTTTTAATTATAAGGGATTTATTTATAAGTTCCAAGCGTTAAATTTGAATAATATGCCTTAGATATTTGGTGATATAAGTAGTTTTGTTTGCTAAATAGTTAAAGTAAAATCAAATTTAGAATTTAAAAATAAAAGATATATAAAATAGGAGGAAATTTAAGATGCAACAAATGGGATTAAATGAAATTAGAAGTAAATTTTTAAAGTTCTTTGAATCTAAAGATCACTACTTAAAGGAAAGTGCTTCTTTAGTGCCACAAAATGATAAAAGTTTATTACTTATAAACTCAGGTATGGCTCCGCTTAAAAATTATTTTGCTGGTGTAGAAGTTCCACCAAGTGTTAGAATGACTACTTGCCAAAAGTGTATAAGAACAGGAGATATAGAAAATGTAGGAAAGACTGCTAGACATGGTACTTTCTTTGAAATGTTAGGGAACTTTTCATTTGGAGATTACTTTAAAGAGCAATCTATATCTTGGGGATGGGAGTTTGTTACACAACATTTAAATATACCTGAAGAGAAAGTATGGGTCACTGTATATGAAGAAGATGATGAAGCTTTTGGTATATGGGAAAATCAAATAAAAATACCTAAAGAAAGAATAGTTAGGCTTGGTAAAGATGATAACTTCTGGGAAATAGGTATAGGACCTTGTGGACCATGTTCAGAATTATACTTCGATAGAGGTGAAGAATATGGATGTGATAATCTGGATTGTAAACCAGGATGTGATTGTGATAGATATTTAGAATTCTGGAACCATGTTTTCACTCAATTCAATAGAGATGAAGAAGGTAACTATGGACAATTAGAACATAAAAATATAGATACTGGAATGGGTCTAGAAAGAATGGCTTGTATAATGCAAGGTGTAGATACTATATTTGATGTAGATACTATAAAGCATATATTAAATACAGTAGAAAAAATGGCTAATGTTGAATACGGAAAAGGTGGAAAAACTGACGTATCAATAAGAATAATAACTGACCATATAAGAGCGGTAAGTTTCTTAGTTGCAGATGGTGTATTACCATCTAATGAAGGTAGAGGATATGTTCTTAGAAGATTGTTAAGAAGAGCAGCACGTCATGGTAAGTTATTAGGAATAAAAGAAAACTTCTTATATAAATTAGTGGATGAAGTTATAAAAGTAAGTGGAGAAGCTTACCCAGAATTAGTAGAAAAAGAAAGCTACATCAAAAAAGTTATAAGAATTGAAGAAGAAAAATTCAATGAAACTATAGAACAAGGTATGGAAATACTAGCTTCTTATATAGCAGATTTAAAGAAAAATGGAGAAACTACTTTAAGTGGAGAAAATGCATTTAAATTATATGACACTTATGGATTCCCAATAGATTTAACTCAAGAAATATTAGAAGAAGAACATTTATCTATAGATGAAGAAGCATTCAATGGGGAAATGAACAAGCAAAGAGAAAGAGCTAGAAGTGCTAGAGGAAATATGGATGGAGAAAGTTGGAAGGAAGATCCATTATCAAAATTAGATTCTTCAGTAGCTAGTACTTTTGAAGGATATTTTGAATTAGAAAATTCAGGAATAATAAAAGCTATAGTTAAAGATAATGAATTAGTAGATTCAGCTGTAGCAGGAGACAAAGTTATTGTTGTACTTGATAAAACTACATTCTACCCAGAAGGTGGGGGACAAGCTGGGGATGCTGGACTTTTAGTAAATAAAAATGAAGACATAGTAGTTGAAGTAATAGATACTAAAAAAGGTGCTAACAACACTATAAAGCATATAGGTATAGTAAAAAGCGGTATGATAAATACTGGAGAAAAATTATCTACAATAGTAGATAAAGAAATAAGAATGGCATCTGCTAGAAATCACAGTGCTACTCACTTACTTCATAAAGCATTAAAAGAAGTTTTAGGAGAACACGTTAACCAAGCAGGATCGCTTGTTACTTCAGAAAGATTAAGATTTGACGTAACTCATTTTGAAGCTATAACTAAGGAAGAATTAAAAGTTATAGAAGAAAAAGTAAATGATGTAATACTTGAATCTTTAAATATAACTTGTGAAAATATGAGTATAAATGATGCAAAAAATAAAGGAGCTATGGCTTTATTTGGTGAAAAATATGGTGATGAAGTAAGAGTTGTTTCTATGGGAGATTATTCAATAGAACTTTGTGGTGGTACTCACTTAACTAATACTTCTCAAATAGGTATGTTTAAAATATTATCTGAAGGTGGAGTAGCTGCAGGTGTTAGAAGAATAGAAGCTATAACAGGTAGAGCAGTTTACAACTACTTAAAAGAAAAAGAAGAAATAATATCTAATGTATGCTCAAACTTAAAAACTAAAGAAGATAGTTTATCTCAAAAAGTAACTTCTTTAATAGAAGAAAATAAATCATTATCAAAAGAATTACATGATATGAAAACTAAGATGAGCTTACAAGCGGTAGACTCAGTACTTGACTCTAAATTAGATGTAAATGGAGTTAATTTAGTAACTACTAAATTTGAAGGTATGGATATGAATACTTTAAAAGAAGTTGCAGATAATTTAAGAGATAAATTAGTAAGTGGAGTTGTAGTACTAGCTACAGCAACTAAAGATGCAGTGGATAAAGGTGTTCACTGTGGAAATATAGTTAAATCTATTGCACAAATTGCTGGTGGAAAAGGTGGAGGAAGACCTAATATGGCTCAAGCTGGTGCACCAGATGTTTCTAAAGTTGATGAAGCCTTAAATCATGCAAGTGAAGTTTTAAAATCACAAGTTAAGTAATCCTATTTTAAGGGGGCTTTAAAAATGAATAAAGATTTAGATTATACTATGAAGTTTGAAGGGATATCAGACGATAAAATGAGTGTTTCACAAGCTCTAGATTTTGTAAATGAAGCACTATTAGAAAAAGGATACAATCCTATAAATCAAATTATAGGATACCTTCTTTCAGGAGATTCTAGTTATATAACTGGATATAAAAATGCAAGATCTATAATCAAAAAATTTGAAAGAGATGAGATACTTGAAGAAGTAATACAATATTACTTAAATAGAAAGTAGGTTAAAACTTATGAAAAAGAAACTTGTATCAGTACTGTTTGCAGTGATGGTACTTATAGTTTCTATTCCTAAATATAGCTTTGCTGCTGAAAGTGGCAAAGTTATATTTATAAATATGAATAGAACTACTATAAAATCAATGCAAGACATACCTAGTTTAAAGGCTGAACTAGAAAAACGAGGATATATGGGTCTAATGAATATAAGAGGTGACAAAGGCACTGATGATAAAAGATCCCTTGCAAGTATGGGTGCTGGAGGAAGAGCAAACTTAGCATCTGACTCATATATAAACTTTAAAGAAGCAACTAAGGAAAATGCAACTATTTATAAGTCATCAACAGGAAAAACTCCTAAAAAAATAAATGATTTATCAATAAATCAATCATTAAATGAAAATGAAGCAAATGGTCAATATGGATCGACATTAGGTTCACTTGGACAAACTTTATCAGATAATAATTTTAAGGTTGCTGTTTTAGGAAATAGCGATACAGTAGAAAATGGCGAATTAAAAGAAAATAGAAATATATGCTTAATAGCTATGGATAACTATGGTAGAGTAGCGGATGGAAATATCGAAGATATTAATATCGAAGACGATACCATGCCATTTGGAATAAGAGCTGATTATGATAAATTAACTAAAGAAACTAAATCATTATATGAAAATAATGATGCTTTATTTGTAGATTTAGGAGATACATATAGATTAGATCAATATAAAGGTTTTTTAAATGAGCATACTTATTCTAAAATGAAAAAAACTATACATAATAACATAAGTAAATATTTAGAATCAGTATTTAATATGCTAGGAGATAATGATGTTGTTTATATAGCTAGCTCTTTCCCAAGTAAATTAGCTTATAAAAATAAAGAAAGATTATCTCCAATTATAAAGTTTAAAGGTAATGAAAAAGGTTTATTATCTTCATCTACAACAAGAAGAGATGGTATTGTAGCCAATATAGATGTAGGAGTAGATATACTTAATGAATTTGGATTAGAAAATAAGTCTATGGTAGGTAGAGCTTATAGTTTAATACAAAAAGATGATAATGTAGATTTCTTATCATATGAACTTGAAAAAATGGCAACTATATCTAATATAAGATCAACAGTTGTAAATACTTTTGTAGGAGTTGTATCTGTATCTTGGGTTATAGGTATGGTAGCTATATTATTTAGAAATCGTATACCTAACAAAGATAAAGTATTTAATGTAATAAAAGAGTTTATAAAGTTAGGAATAATAATGCCATTAGTATTTTTATTAGCTCCTATATTTAACTTTAAAACACCTGTATCTATGACTATTGGTATAATTATAACAACACTTGCTTTATACTTATTAGGTAGAGTTTTATTTAAAGATGATTTAAAACAGATGGGATTCTTTGCATTAATAACTATTTTAGTAATTGTAATAGATTGTATATTTGGAACGTACCTTATGAAAAATAATATAATGAGTTATGATGCAATTATTGGAGCTCGATATTATGGTGTAGGTAATGAGTATGAGGGTGTATCTATAGCAAGTCCTATATTTGCATTTGCAATACTATTAAATTATAATAAAAAGCTTCCAAAATGGTCGATAATAATAGCTTCAATAGTAATATTAATAACTAGTGCATATCCTACTATGGGTGCTAATGTTGGTGGAGCTATATCTCAAACTGCTGCATATTTATTATTTATAATGCTTATATTTGATGTTAAATTAGATTTAAAGAAAGTAATATTAATAGGAATTTCAGTAGTTGCAGTGGTTGGAGCATTTGCATTTTTCGATATAGTATCAGGAAGCGAATCTCATTTAGGTTTATTTGTACAACAAATATTCTTAAATGGACCAAGCGCTATAATACAAACTTTTGCTAGAAAAATAGGTATGAATGTTAAGTTAGCTCAAACTAGTGTATGGGTAAATATATTACTAGCAGGTATATTTATAATAGGAATATTTATAATTAAGCCACCTAGACAATTTAGAATGATAGCTAAAAGATATCCTATGATATTTAAAGGATTTATAGCTTCTATGGTGGGATGTATAGTAACCCTTTTAGTAAATGATTCAGGAATAGTTGCAGCATCTACAGCATCTATTTATATATTAATACCTGTTATAATAATAAGTATTAATATGTTAGTACCTGAAAATAAAGAGAATGATTAAGGAAATTAGTCAGGTTAAATATCCTGACTAATTTTTACGCTTAAGAAGATTATATTATATTGATAATCTTGGATAACTTAGTAAACATATTTATATAAATATATTATTTTTTAGCGTAAAAATATTTTGAGCAACGGACAAAGTCGTTGGCGACATGAAATACTTCGCCGACACGTCGCTCAAGCGAAGCGAATTTTTTATTTATAGTATATAATGATATAGATAACAAATGTATTAATAAATACTTTATGGACAAATTAAATAAGAAAATAGTTTTATATTAAATTTATAAAATTGAATAAGGAGAAATAGTATGTTAGACGGAAGAATAATGGGACTTGATGTAGGAGATAAAACTATTGGAGTTGCTGTAAGTGATTTAATGGGACTTACAGCTCAAGGCGTTAAGACTATAAAAAGAGTAGGAAAGAAAAAAGATATCGAAGCATTGAAAGAAATAATAAAAGAAAGACAAGTTAATAAAATAGTTTCAGGACTTCCTAAAAATATGAATGGAACATTAGGACCTCAAGGTGAAAAGGTTATAAAATTTTGTGAACTATTAGAGGAAGAAACAGGTATAAAGATAGAATATTGGGATGAAAGATTATCTACAGTGGCTGCTGAAAGAACCCTTATACAAGGTAATGTAAGGAGAGAAAATAGAAAAGGTGTAATAGATATGGTTGCAGCAGTAATAATATTACAAGGTTACTTAGATAGACAAAGAAATTTTTAAAAAATATATAAAATTATAGTTTTATGATATATAATATAATTAATAAATAAAACAGAGGTGAAAAGGCATGCAAGAAAACATAATAAACTTAATAGATGAAAATGGTGTAGAAAGTCAATTTGAAATAATATTAACACTAGAAGCTGAAGGTAAAGAATATGCTATATTAATGCCAGTTGAGGAAGAAGAAGCTGAAGAAGCATTAGTATTTAGAATAGACCAAGATGAACAAGGTGAGATATTAGTTCCACTAGAAGATGATAAAGAATATGAAATAGTTGTAGATGTATACAATACATTAATGGAAGAAGAAGGATTAAACTTTGATGAAGAATAATTAGTAAAAAAGACTTTTCAAATTAAATTTTGGGAAGTCTTTTTTTGTGTGTAAATTTATTATAATCAGGGAAAAATATTTAAAAATTGATTAGGAAGGAGTTAAAAAAGTGAAAAAAAAGGGATTAATTTTATTATTATTGCTATTAATTAGTTTTGTATCTACTTTTAATGTATATAGCTTTAGTGAAAGAGATATTAAAGAATATAAAATGATAGAAAATATTCTTTTAATAGGGTTAGATGGAACTAATGATAAATTTCCTAAAAGATCTGATACGATGATAATATTAACTATAGATAAGTTAAATAAATCTTTAAAACTTACATCTTTAGCAAGAGATACTTTAGTTAAAATTCCAGGAAGAGGAGAAGAAAAATTAACTCATGCCTATGCATATGGACAAGAGGAACTATTGATGCAAACTATAAATGAGAACTTTGATTTAGATATAAAAGACTATGCAGTAGTAAACTTTAAATCATTTATTGATATAGTAGATATAATAGGTGGAGTTGATATTAATGTAAATGAAAAAGAAATACATCACTTAAATGAAGTAATAAAAGAGTGCTATGGGGTAAATCATGAGGATACTAAAAATATAGAGTATATAACAAGTAGTGGAAATCATAATTTAAATGGATACCAAGC
The DNA here is from genome assembly GCF_958366745.1 of uncultured Romboutsia sp. Taxonomy (NCBI): domain Bacteria; kingdom Bacillati; phylum Bacillota; class Clostridia; order Peptostreptococcales; family Peptostreptococcaceae; genus Romboutsia; species uncultured Romboutsia sp. Next base: position 3,185 of record NZ_CATXCO010000038.1, on the reverse strand, counting down.
TCTTGCTTATGCTAGAATAAGAAAATTAGATACAATATATAAAAGAGACGAAAGACAAAGGTTAATACTAACTAATATAGCGCACAAATTATCTGATGTTTCTATAAGCAAATATCTGCAAATTGCAAAAAGTATATTAAGACATATAAAAGTTAATATAGCATTTAATAAGATAATAGATTTAGCATTTATAGCTCATGAGCTAGCAAGTTATGATATAAGTCAATTAGAATTTCCTATATCAGAGTATAGAGAAGAAGGTAGAATTGGTGAAAAAGGAACTTATGTAGTTAAGTGGGATAAAAATAAAAATATAGAGTTATTACATCAGTTTATATATGGCAATTAGTGGGTATAATCAAAATATTGTAATTGACAATAAGTTCATTATCAATTACAATATTTAATAAAGATTATCAGTTGAAAATAAGGGTGATTAGTATGAATACTATGGATATATTAAAAGAAAAATTAAGAGAAACGGGATTTAAAATAACTCCTCAAAGAAGAGCTGTAATAGACATTTTATTAAAACATAACAGTGAGCATTTAAGTAGTGAACAGATATATGATTTAGTTAGAGTTGATTGTCCTGAAATAGGACTAGCTACAGTTTACAGAACTATGCAATTATTAGATGAAATCGGAGTAATATCAAAACTTAATTTAGATGACGGATGTATAAGATATGAAATTAGTTTAAATAAAAATGAATGTCATAATCATCATCATTTAATATGTAAAAATTGCTCAAAAATAATAGAAGTTCAAGAAGATTTATTAGAGAGCATAGAAAGTAAAATCCAAGAAAGATATAAATTTGATATAGTAGATCATGATGTAAAATTCTATGGATTATGTGAAGATTGTAAAAAATAATAATAAAAATATAAGTCTCATTTGAGACTTATATTTTTATTGTAGAAAAAATAATAGATCCTACTAATATAACTACTATTAAAATTTCTAAAGCATTATTAAAAAAACTTCCAACTCTAAAATAGCCTAAAGAATATTTCTTATTACTAATAGGATAAAACAAAGGAATACCGGATTTTGTAAATAAATCACCTAAAAATAAATGACTTGCATATCCTATAGTTCCAAAAAATGATAAATTAGATATATTATATATTATCTCTATTTGCTTAAGTAAAAAATATATTACAATAATTGCAAATATACTATGTGAAAAGCTTCTATGCTTAAGCCACGGAAATGAAGCTAACATTAAGAAGAAAATAACAAAATATATTTTAACCTTTATAAAAAATAAGCATAGAGATAAAAGTATAAGAGTCAAAGATAAAAGTATTTTTCTAAGTAGTATGTGATTAATCTTAGATTCTAATACCATTATTGCTATAAATGTTACAATAGAGCTTAAGAAAAAATTATTATTATTTATCTTAAGAGATATAAAAAATATAGCAAAATTAATTATATATATAACTATTTTTAATATTAGTTTTGAAGCATCTTGTTTTAAAAATACATTAGAAATTGTAGAGTTAGATTCATCTAAGTCAGGAAGTATTGAAAATATAGCAGCCAATACAAGATTAAATATTGAAATAGGAATCTTAAATAAAATACAAGCTTGGATAGTACTCAAAATACCTATTGTACAATGGGTTTTACCGCGCATATATCCTCCTAAAATTATAATATAGTTTGAGAATATCAAAATAAATTTAATTTGTCAAAATAATACATTAAATGTATTTTAAATATTACTTAAATTATATATGAAATTATGGTACAATTATAATAACTGGTAAAGAGTGCGTGATTTGATATTATTTAAAAACTGTAGAACGTGTTTGAAAACTAAATAGACAGAAGGAGATGATGCGATTGTTTAGAAAGAATACGAATAAAATAAAAGTCATGGCATTAGGTGGGCTTAACGAGATAGGTAAAAACATGACTGTTATTGAGTATAAAGACGAAATAATTGTAATAGATGCAGGGATGAGTTTCCCAGATGATGAAATGCTAGGTGTAGATGTAGTCATCCCTGATATAAGCTACCTAATAAAAAATAAAGATAAAATAAAAGGTATATTCATTACACATGGTCATGAAGACCACATAGGAGCGCTTCCATATATATTAAAAAAGATAAATATTCCTATATATGGAGCTAAACTTAGTATAGGTCTTATACAAGTTAAATTAAAAGAACATAAAATAAATAATGCTAAACTAAATGTAGTATCTCCAAGAGATATTATAAAACTTTCACATATGGAAGTTGAATTTATAAAAAATAATCATAGTATACCAGATGCTTGTTCTATAGCTGTTCATACAGACCAAGGAATAATATATCATACAGGAGACTTTAAGATAGATTTAACGCCTATTGACGGTGAAGTTATGGACATACACAGAATATGTGAATTAAGTAAAAAGGGAGTTCTTTTATTATTAGCAGAGAGTACTAATGCTGAACAACCAGGTTCTACAATGTCAGAAAAGACAGTAGGAGCTGGATTAGATGATTTATTTAGAAAAGCATCAAATAGTAGAATAATAGTTGCAACATTTGCATCTAATATACACAGATTACAACAAATAATAAACACAGCGGAGAAATTTAACAGAAAAGTTGCTGTATCTGGAAGATCGATGGTAAATGTAGTTGCTGTAGCTACTGAATTAGGATATTTAAATATACCTGATAATATGCTAATAGATTTAAATGATATATCTAAATATGAAGATAATGAAGTAGTACTAATAACTACAGGTTCGCAAGGTGAACCAATGTCAGCTTTAGCTAGGATGGCAAGTGCTGAACATAAGAAGGTAGAAATTAAAAGAGGCGATTTAATAATAATATCAGCTCATCCAATACCAGGGAATGAGAAACTAATATCAAAAGTTATAAATAGTTTATTTGAAAAAGGTGCTGAAGTAGTGTATGATGAATCTGATATACACGTATCAGGACATGCAAAGCAAGAAGAATTAAAACTTATGCATAGATTAGTAAGACCTAAGTTCTTTATGCCAGCTCATGGTGAATATAGAATGCTTAAAATACATGCAGAATTAGCAGAAGAATTAGGAATGCCAAGTCAAAATATATTTGTAAATAAAACAGGAGATGTTTTAGAAATAGATAGGAATTCTGCTAAAGTTACAGGCACTATACCAACAGGTAATGTATTAGTTGA
>NZ_CATXCO010000037.1:0-14908 GCF_958366745.1 uncultured Romboutsia sp. | reverse complement strand
AGCTGCTACAGAGTTACTTGTACTAGCTTGTGTACTTATGTGTACTTCCATATTAGGTATTGTCTTTTTAACTATTGAAAATACTCCAGCATCACTTACTATAACAGCATCTACACCTATTTCTTGAAGTTGTAAAAGGTATGGAGGAAGTTGTTCAAGTTCTTCACTTCTAGGTATTATATTTATAGTAACAAAAACTTGTTTTCCTAAGTTATGTGCAAACTCTACTCCTTCTTTCATTTCTTCTATAGTAAAGTTTTTCGCAGCAGATCTCATACCAAATATTTCTCCACCTATATATACAGCATCTGCTCCATAAGTAAAGGCTATCTTTAATCTTTCTAAATCACCTGCTGGTGCTAATAATTCTATCTTTTTCATTTTGTCTCCTTTATCTACCTATACTTTTATAATAAGTTATATTACCCAATTATAGTGCATATAAAACCTTTTTATTATATCATTAGTTTTTTAATCCTTCAATACTTTTAGGTTGGTAAGATAGTTTATAGTATTAATTTTGTATAGTTTAATATTTTTATAAGTATTAGTATATTATAAAAGGTAGTATTATCTATCTATTTTAATAATACTACCTTTTTATAACTTAAATTAGCCAATTATTTTAGTAATAAAAACAAAAATCTGCTTCTACACAGAATTGATTTCTACTTAAAAGACCACCGTAAGATATAGTTATATAATTCATTTGTGAATCTAAAATTTTATTTATTATTATTTTATAACCATCTACATCGTATAAGTTATCATTAGCATTAGGTTCATCAAGTTCAAGGTCTATTTTTGCCTCTGATGTCATAGTTATACCTCTTGTAAGTATTCTTATACATTGTTTATCGCTATTTTCTAATAATTTATCTAGTTCTCTTTTAGCTTCATTAGTTATTAATATACTCATTTCCATTTGCATCTTCTCCTAATGTTTAATTTCTTTTTTTATAATATCATTTTTAATAAAAAATAGGTAGAGTTATATCCACCTATTTTAAAAATTATTTTATATATTATTTTCATCTTCTACAAAATTTGGTTTTAATTTTGGAAATCCATATAATTTTTGTGTTCTTATAAGTATTATAAATATACTAAGAAGTAATATACCTTTTAATATACTAGATATACTTATACTCCACCATACTCCATTAAGACCTAATATGCTAGGATTTGATATTAAATATGCAAGAGGAATTCTACTTCCAGTTAAAATTATACTAACTAATGACGGGATTAAAGTTTTTCCAAGCCCTCTAAATGCTCCTGCTATTACTATTTCTATACACATAAATAACTGAGAGTATCCTAATATTTTAAGGTAATCTGCTCCTTTTAATATTGCTTCGCTTTCATTTATAAATATGCTAAATATGTATTTTCCTAAAAATACTAAAAGAATTGTATTTATAGTTCCCATAATTATAGCTATTAAAAGGGTTATTTTACATCCACGTTGAATTCTATCATAATCTTTTGAACCATAATTTTGACCAACAAAGCTAGATAGTGCTGCTGCTATACCCTCTGCACTCATCCATGATATAGATTCTATTTGAGACCCTACCTTTTGAACTGCTACGGCTACTGGTCCAAATGATGCAACTACTACGCCTAGTGTCATAGAAAATAGTGTAAATAATCCACTTTGTAATGCTACTGGTATACCTAAATTATACAATATTTTATAATAATTTAATTTTATATCTTTAAATGGGATAATCTTAAAATATATTTCTTTACTTTTTATTATCTTTAACATAAAACAACTTGTTACAACTATCTGTGCAACCACTGTTGCAATTGCAGCACCTGCTACACCCATACTTGGTATTTTACCTAATCCAAGTATTAAAATTGGATCTAGCACTATATTTGTTAATAACCCTATAGTATTTATTAAAAATGGAGTTTTACTATTTCCCATACCATTGAATATAGCAGTAAATACTGGATTTATAAAATAAAATATCATCCCAAAAGCTACTATTACTAAATACTCTTTTGACATAGATATTACATTTTCATCACCTAATCTAAAAAATCCAATCAATTGGTCTTTAAACATTATAAGGAATATAGTATATAAAATAGAAAGAATTATGTTTATTTCTATTGCTGATTTTATATATAATTTTGTCTCATCTACATCATGTTGACCCATACTCTGAGCTACTTTTACTTCTGCACCTACTTTTGAAATTGTAATAAACGCCATAGCAAGCCAAGTGAAAAATCCTGCAGTCCCTACTGCTGCTACTGAACTACTTCCAGCTTTTCCAACCCATATCATATCAATCATATTATACGCCATTTGTATAAATGAAGTTGCCATAATAGGAAGTGATAGCTTTACTAATTTTTCTGTTATTTTTCCTTGTGTTAAATCAATTCTACCTTTCATAATTTCACCTCTTATTATATTTATAAATATCTATATAATTGATTCTTATATTCTATAAAATATCTTAATATATATTCTTAAATGTATATGTATTTAGATTACTTTAAAAGCGCAGAAAGTAGCCATATAAGTAATATATCTTTCGTATTCATTCCTATCGACTCTTAATGTCTTTTTCTATTTTAATTTTAACAAATAATAATACTAATTTAAATAAAAAGAGCCTATCAATCAATTTAAATAAACCCTTTGCTACTTAATATATTTTACCTTATCTATATAAAAATAAAACCTTAAGAATTATATCTTAAGATTTTATTATATTTAAATTTATTTTTTAGGATTTTTTACTCTTACGAAATACTTTGTATGAAGTAGTTCATGAGCTTTATGACTCATTGGATAATCTAGGTATTTATCATATATAGCTTGAACATAAGGGTTTTCATTTGATACTCTAAGTGCTAATGAACTATCTATATTATTTAATCCCTCTGCTCTTTGTTTTAGTGTTTCAACCCTCTTTTTAGCTTTAGGTTGTCCACCTCCACCTACGCATCCACCAGTACATGCCATTATTTCTATAGCGTGATAGAATTCTTCTCCAGCTCTTATTTTATCTAGCATTTTTGCAGCTTCTCTAAGACCATGAGCAACACCTATTCTAAGTTTAAGTCCATTAACTTCTACATCACAACTTCTAAATCCATCAAATCCTCTAAGTTCATGGAATTCTACTTTTTCTAGTTTTTGTCCTGTCATTTTTTCAACAGCCATTCTAGTTGCAGCTTCTATAACTCCACCAGTTCTACCAAAGATTATACCTCCACCAGTATATTCTCCCATTATTGAATCTATTTCTTCATCTTCTATTTCATTTAAGTTTATTCCTGAATCTTCAAATATTTTTATAAGTTCTCTAGTTGTTATAACATAGTCTACATCGTAGTTCATACCTCTTGAGAACTCTGGTCTAGATGCTTCATATTTCTTAGCAATACAAGGCATTATAGCAACAGATATAAGTCTATCTCTTGGTATACCCTTATCTTTTGCCCATAAGTCTTTTGCAACAGTTGCAAATATTTGCATAGGTGATTTTACTGATGATGGAACATCTAGCATATCAGCGTAGTTTTGTTCTATAAATTTAACCCATGCAGGACAACATGAAGTAAGTATTGGAAGCTTAACATCTTTATCTCCTGCTATATGTTTTTCTAATCTATATTGGAATTCTGTTGCTTCTTCCATTATAGTTAAATCTGCCGCCCATGTAGTATCAAATACATAATCTACACCTAATTTTCTAAGTCCTGCAGCTATTTTTTTCTCAACATTTGTACCTGGTTCAAATCCAAATGCTTCACCTATAGCAACCCTTACAGCTGGAGCCATTTGAGTTATAACTAATTTATTTGGTGTTGCTAAATCTCTTAAGAATTTAAATGTATTATCTCCTGCAGTTATAGCATTTACTGGACATGCTGATACACAAGCACCACAGTGTGTACATCTAGTATAATCTATGTAATGTTGTTCTTTACGTTCTCCATCTATACAATCTACAGGACAGGCTCTCTTACAAGCACCACATCCTATACATCTATCTGTAATTGTAAGTTTTGTAAGGTGGTTACATTGTGAAGTTTTACATATGTTTTCGTCTATATGTTCTTCTATTTCCTCATAGAAGTTTTCAATAATTTCTTGTATTATATTATGTTCTTGGTTTAGTTTGTCTTTTATTTCCCCTGATAATCTTCTTAATAGGTATACATCACGCATATTAGACCTTCCCTTACTTATACGATCTAATACTCTCCATATTCTATATACTTCTTCTTTAACTTCTGAGTACTTTTTATATATTTCGCTTTTGTTGCTATCTTCAATTCTACCTATTAAATAATCTACATAGAAAGTTGCATATTGAACTATACAATCGTCTTCAGATAGTATTATAATATTTCTACTGCTGTTTTTATCAAATAAATCAAAATCTAAAACTTTGTCTAAACTATCTTCAGTTAAAAATCCTCCAAATGGAATTCCAAGTTGCGCTGCTTTAAATTTCTTTTTGTCTAATATTCCCCCACAAATATCAATTATATCATTAAGCGTTGCATTTTCAGGCACTTCTATTATTCCTGGTTCATTTATTTTACCAGACACTGCAACCTTTCTTTTACCTTCTTCTGTTATTTGATTTAGTTCCTCTTCCCCAAAAACAGAAAATACAGATCCTCTAGAACTCTGTATAAGTGTAGTTTTTTTATCAGCCATCTCTTTAACTCCTTATTTGTAATTTTTGTCCCTTTTGTAAGTTTAATATTTAAAATATCATTTGTTATTTTATTAACTATAATTTTATCATATTTTAATATATATACATACATTATTTTGGACAAATTTCAAAAAAATAATAAGCCATATAGGCTCATTATTTTAAGTACTTATATAATTATTATATTTTTCTTTATTAGTTACTTAAAATATTAATCTTAAATTTTATCTACAAGCATAAGTATTTCCATCTACGACTTGAACCGCTTGTAAAGTAGGTGGGTTACCTATTATATATATAGTGTATATCTTATCTGGATTTAATGTTACTTTAAGTGGTAATACAACACTTTTATCAGTATTTAATACAACATTTACATTATATGTTCCAGGATTTAAATCTACATAATCAGTTCCTTCTCCAAAAGATATGTCTTCAAATAATGTATCACCATCAACTAATATATCTACACCTGGTGCATTTGGTGATAAATGTATTACTCTTACTGAGCTATAGTTTTGAGAAGGTGATTTTGATACTTTATCAGGTATAACTAATAAACCTAAGTTATCTAAATTTCCAGTAGCTGCTATAGTAAATATTTGTTGTGATGGCACATCAACCATTTGATTTATAACTGGTCTATCCTTTTGTCCAGCTAAATACACAGATACATTATATTCACCTTCATCTAAATATACGTATCTAGTAAAATCGCCAAATGCTAAATTACTAAAAACCATTTGATCATTAACATACACATCAACATTTGGTGCTTGAGGTGCAGCATGAAAAACTCTTACTAAGGAACTATTATTTTTTATTTCAAAGCAATCCATATTATATCCCCCTGTTTACACATTTAAACACGTTATATAGTATGTTACTTTTATTTATTTGGTTCCTTTATATTTTAATTATTAAAATTCCATAGGTATTAATTTATCTTCACTATATCTTGCTATAGCGTATAAAGCATCAGATAATCTATTTATATATTTTATAAGCATTGGGTTTACTTCTTCTATTTTACTAAGAGATATTATAATTCTTTCAGCTCTTCTACATATTGTTCTTGCTATATGTAAGTGGGCTGATGCTAAGGATGTACCTGGTATTATAAATGAATCTATTCCTTTAGCCTCACCCATATACTTATCTATTATATTTTCTAAATTTTTAATATCATTATCAGTTACTACTTTGTTTAGTTTCTCTGTATTTTTAGTTGCTAACTCTGATCCGATATAAAATAAATCTCTTTGGATATTAAATAATACTTTTTTCTCATCTTCATTTATATAGTGCATACATAAACCTATGTATGAATTTAACTCATCTATTGTTCCATATGATTCAACTCTTATACTATCTTTGTCAACTCGTGTCCCATCGTATAATGATGTTTGACCTTTATCACCTGTTTTTGTATATATTTTCATGTTTTCACCTCCTTATGTATATTAATACCCATTATTTAATTATTAATCAAATTTTTAAGTATACTTTTTAACTTAATGGAAATAATTATGATATCATTTCACATTATCATCATGAATTATTTTTCCCACTATATTAAAAGGCATGTAGCTTTGTTTAATTAAGGAGATATTATATGAAAAACAACTTAAACTACTTAAAAAATAATTTGAACTTATGTGGTTATACTTTACTTAGAGTAACAAATAATAAAATTCTTATATTTAAATCTTTTTATAAATATACTAAGTGTATATATATATCCTGTATAGATAACCATATAGAAGTTAAAATAGATAAAGTATTTGATACTGCAGTTTATCCTGAATATATTGAAAGATTGATGGTTACAAAGAAAATATTTGATAATATTTCTGATTCTTTAAAGTATATTCAAAGAAGTATATTTGTATAGTTAAGCTAAATTTATTTAGCTATTTTATATTTATAGTACTTTTTTTATATTACTTATATGTTTATTATCTAATATAGACTATCAATTCAATTTTATAATAATATTTGGCTATGTTTTAATATAATGTTGAAATTATATAATTTTTGAATAATAAAAAAATCAAGAGCTGTATTTACTTATTCATAAAACTCTTGATTTAGTTCGCATTATATTAAAATTGCGAAAATATATAATATTCAATAAAACAGTACTTTCATTTATTAAACATTAAAATATAGTATTTGTTTGATAATCCATCTTTTAATATTTCTTAATTTTACATTAAGAATATTTAACTATAAAACTCTTTTTAGTCACATAAAACTTCTTTAATAAAACTACAGTTAAAATTGAATAATTTATCATTAATCCAATATATACACTATTTAGTCCACCATTTAGCATACACGCTAATATATATATTAAGAATGTAGATAAAATTGAAATTATAGATGAATATACAAATACAACCTTTTCTTCACCTAAAGCTTGCATACTAAATTTTAGTATACAGCTAGGTATATTCATAATATTTGCAGTAATTATAATAAGCATATACTTAGATGAATTACTAATTAAATCTGTATTATTAGTTATAATCATTGGTATTTGATTTTTAAATATTAATATCACTATGCATATAACTAAATAAAATCCTATCGCTCTAAAAACACAACTTTTAGCTCCGATGTCCTCACTTATTATATTTAGTGATGCATGAGAGTAAGCATACATCGGCATTAACGCTATATTTATTATACTGAAAAGTAGGTTATATATAGAAACTTCTAACATACCCATTTGAGATAATATATAGTTCATCATAAATACAACTATCGTAGACTCTACAAACTCTTGCAATATCATAGGAGAAGATACCTTTAAAATTTCTTTTGCATTTTTTAATAGACTGATTTTAGTCTTACTAATCAATTTATATTTTTTTATTATAATAATATAAAATACTATGCCCAGTATTAATGACAAAACTGAACCAATAGCATTTCCTACTATACCTAATTTAGGAAATCCAAACTTACCAAATATAAGTATATAATCAAATAATACATTTGATACACACGAGATTATATTTCCATACAGTATATATTTTGTTTTATTCATTATTTTAAAATATGATGATATATTAAATAAGACTAGATTTATACCTAATGATAAACTAAATATATGAAGATATAAAGTTGCATCTTTTAATGTATCCCCATTAATTTTGAAGTAATTCTGTAAAATGTATTCTCCCCTGAAAATACATAATCCAAAGAAAATACACCCTATAATTACACTTGCAACGATACTAAAAAATAAACTATTATTTAAATCTGTATTATCATCTCTTCCTTTTGCTTTTGAACCTAATATATTAAATCCTATAGAAATAGCACCTAATACACCTGTTATGCTATATATATTACTTCCAATTATCCCAACTGAAGCAAATCCTTCTAAGTAAGTTCTACCAACCATAGCTTGGTCACATAAATTTATAATCGTAGAAGAAATACTATTTAACATCAGCGGAATTGCTAATTTATTTGTTTTCATAATTAATCACCCTTCTTTTTTTATTATTAAAAAAGAAGGGATAAATCAAGCAGATACAAAAGACCACCTCCAAAATTAAGTATAATTAACATTATCAATAAATCACTATATATAGTATCACGAGTATCTTTATTTCGCATTATATAACAATTGCGAAGTTAAATATATTGTATCATTTTCAACACTAGTTTAAAACATAGCCTAATATTTAAATTTTATAATTTCACTTCTTTACATATTTTTATTTTAAGCTTTCTATTTTATTACTCTATAAAAATTCTCTTTTTATTAGTATCTCCTATATATAAATAATTAAATACATTGACAAATAATCTATAGATGGTTATTATTGTATTAAGTACTTAATACAATAATAAGGAGGGATATATGTCTTTTGAATTTGATAATAATAAACCTATATATCTTCAACTAGTAGATATAATCAAACTTAAGATAATATCTAAAGAGCTAAAACCAGGTTCTAAGTTAAGTTCTGTAAGAGATATGGCTCAAGAATTTGGTGTAAATCCTAATACTATGCAACGGGCATTATCTGAACTTGAAAGAGAAAATCTTTTATACAGCCAAAGAACAAGTGGAAGGTTTGTAACTGATAATGAAGATAATATAAATCAACTACGTGAAGAAGTCGCTAAGGTTGAAATATTATCTCTATACAATATACTTACTAAACTTGGTTACAAAAAAGAAGAACTAATAGAATTAGTTATAAATAATTTAAAGGAGATGAGTTAATGGACAATATCGTTGAAATTAAAAATGTATATAAAAGTTACTCAAAAAAAGAAGTTATAAGTAATATGAATTTAAATATTCCTAAAGGAAAGATTGTAGGACTTTTAGGTCCTAATGGAAGTGGTAAAAGTACTTTAATAAAGCTTATAAATGGGTTACTTCAACCTAATAGTGGTGATGTGCTGATAGATGGTATAAAGCCTTCTATAGAAACTAAGCGTATAGTATCATATTTACCAGAGCGAACTTATCTTAATGATTGGATGAAGGTTTCTGATATTTTAAACTTTTTCAATGATTTTTATGATGATTTTGATATAGATAAAGCTATGGATATGGTAAAAAGTTTTAATATAGATATTAATGAAAAGCTTAAGACTATGTCTAAAGGAACTAAGGAAAAAGTTCAATTAATACTTGTTATGTCAAGACATGCAAAGCTTTATATACTAGATGAGCCTATTGGTGGTGTTGACCCTGCTGCTAGAACTTATATCCTTAAAACTATTATTACAAATTATTGTGAAGATAGTACATTATTAATAGCTACTCACTTAATAAGTGAAATAGAAAATATATGTGATGATGTAATTTTTATATCTAATGGTAATATTGTTTTACAAGGTAATGTAGATGAAATTAGAGAAGAAAAAGGAAAGTCTATAGATGCTTTATTTAGGGAGGAATTTAAATGTTAGGTAAGTTATTAAAATATGAATTAAAAGCTACTTCAAGAGTATTTATACCTCTTTATATAGCAATACTTGTTGTCTCTATAGTAAATGGATTATCATTAAACTTAGAAATATTAAATATTCAAGGTTTAGCAACTATTGTACTTATGTGTTTATTTATTTCATTATTTGTTATTACTATAGTTGTTACTATACAAAGATTTAATAAAAACTTACTTAAAGATGAAGGTTACTTAATGTTTACCCTTCCTGTAAGTTCTAAGTATCTTGTTTTATCAAAATATTTAACTTCATTAATATGGACATTTTTAAGTTTTATTGTAGCATTATTATCATTTACTATAATATTTACGATAGCAACTTATGGGGATTTTAATTATAGTTACTTTATAAATGAATTTAATTTATTGTTTTCAAATATATCAAATATACTTGGTACTACTATATTATCTGAATTTTTTAAGATAGTATTATTAATTATTATTAGTTATACTATTTTTATATTTAATGTATACTTATCTCTTTCAATTGGTCAGTTGCCAATATTTAATAGATTTAGAAATGTATCTTCATTTATAGGATTTTTAGTTATTAACTTACTTATATCTTATGTTCAAAATATAGTTGATAATGCTTTTGTAAATATTGAAGCTATTGATAATGTTAATTATTCAATTGATAGCATATCATCTATTGTTTCTAAAGGTCTTAATGTAGCAATAATAATTAATATAATTATAATACTGGTATTATTCTTTGCAACAAGTTATATTTTAAATAAAAAATTAAATTTAGAATAATAAAAAAGGATTATAGCTTTGATAAGTTATAATCCTTTTTAATGTAAAATCTTGTATTCTTAAATCATCTTAATAATCTTCAATATATTTAGTAAAATAACTAGCACAACAAATTAGATTAATATATAAGTATTATATTCTAGCTCATAAATAAATCTATTATATCATCTTTAGATAAATTCTTTAGCGTAGAGCTATTATCTAAGTTTCCATTAATAACATCTTCTATAAGCTCTTTTTTAGTTTCTTGTAAGTTTATTACTCTTTCTTCTGCTGTACCTTTTGCTATAAGCTTTATTACATTAACTACATTTTTTTGACCAATTCTATGAGCTCTATCACTTGCTTGATCTTCAACAGCTGGATTCCACCATGGGTCAAAATGAACTACTATGTTTGCACTTGTTAAGTTTAAACCTGTTCCTCCAGCTTTTAAAGATATTAAGAATGCTTTATTATTATTCGTATTAAATTCTTCTACTAGCTTTACTCTATCCTTTGCACTAGTTTTACCATCTAAATAGCTATACGATATATTTTCTTCATTTAATCTTTTACCTATAACTTCTAGTACTTTTGTAAATTGAGAGAATACTAATATTTTCTAATCACTTGAATCATTTATAATGTTAATTAAAACATCTAACTTAGAGTTTTTACCTTGGTAGTTTTTAACCATAAGTTCTGGTGATAAACATAGTTGTCTTAATTTTGTTAAATATGAAAATACAGTTATATTGTCTTGATTATTTTCTTTTATTTTTCTAGTTATAAGGTTTACATATCCTTTATATGCTCTTTTGTGTTCTTTTTCTAAGTCTATTATAATTTTTTGCTCTATTTTATCTGGTAATTCTGTTATAACTTCTTTTTTAGTTCTTCTTAATATAAACGGTTTTATAAGATTTTTAAGCTCTATAATATTTTTATCGTTATTTACAAATATACTTTTAAACTTTGATTTATTATATAAGTATCCTGGCATTATAAAATCAAATATTGACCAAAGTTCCATTAAGTTATTTTCTATAGGTGTTCCAGTTAATGCAAATCTAACTTTAGCATTTACATTTTTTATAGCTTTTGTAATAATCGCATCTGGATTTTTAATGTTTTGGGCTTCATCTATAATACAATAATCAAAGTTTATATTTTTATATTTATCTATATCATTTTTATAAGTTGTATAAGTAGTTAGTATAACATCGTAGTTATCTATATTATCTAATATCTTTCCTCTTTCACTTTTTGCTGCATGTAAAAGTCCAACTTTTAATGTTGGAGCAAATTTTTCTAATTCATTTTTCCAATTGTATATAAGGGCTGTTGGTGTTATTACTATGCTTTTTTTATCTTTATTAGATAGTAAAAAAGCTATTGTTTGTATAGTTTTACCTAGACCCATTTCATCAGCTAGTATTCCTCCAAACTGATAATCTGATAAAGTTTTAAAGAACTCAAATCCACTTACTTGATAATCTCTAAGAGTTGCATTTAAATCTTTTGGAATTTCATAATTTTTACTTTTAACTTTATCAAATTTCTTAATTACATTAGATACATATTTACTACCATTTACAAAGCTTAAGTCTTCATCTTCTATAAGCTTTTCTAAGTATATAGCTTTGTTATTTGGTATTTTCATATTATCAAAGTCATTGTATATATTTAATATATCTATTAATTTAAATGCTTGTTCTAAGTCATTATCTTTTAAGTCTAAATAAGCTCCATTTTTCATTCTATACAATCTATTATTATTTTTATATGAGCTAAATAGTTCTCTATATTCATTTGAATCTACTCCCTCTATATTTAGCTTCATACTCATGTATCCATTTCTTGATTGAGATATATCCAGAGTTATATTAGGAGTTATAGTTATATTTTCATCTATATATTCATCATTAGTTTCTTTATTTAAATTCTCTAATCCATTTAATACCGTAGCTACTATATGACTACATATTTGAGGTTTAGTATTTGATAGTAAACTGTGACAATCACAACTCATATTTGATATTACTCTTGTTTTTGTGTTTATACTTATTATTGCTGTGTAGTAGTTTCTATGATTTTCATCTATTACAGTTGCATAAAAAGTTATATTATCACCATCTACTTTTGAATAATCATTTATAACTAAATTTCTTTTAAAGAAAGAAAATCCTGTATTAAATTTATTTTTATCTATATGAGATCTTATTATTTCTTCTATTAAATTTGAGTACATTTTTAATGTCCTTTCATTTTTAGCGTTAATCTCTATTATACTCATAATTTTAATATTTAGATAGATATAAAATTATAAAACTTATTTTATTAGGTTTTAAAGTTAAATTATATGATATTTTAAATAAGATTAATAAATTTAAATAAATAAAAACACTTATAGATAAAAGGTTTACTTTTAAATATAAGTGTTTTATTAATATTAGTTAGATGACTTAACTAACATTCCTGCAATTTTTTTACCTAACTCTAAACACTCTGTGCAATCATCTTCCAATGCTTCGCGTATTATAAGACCATCAAATATTACATCACAACCATACTCTTCCATTCTGCTCATCCAGTCTCTCATCCATTCACCATCGCCCCAATCGTAAGAGCCAAACAGTACTGCTTTTTTCCCTGATACCTTACTTGATATACTTTCTATAAATGGTTCAAATTCACTTTCTTCTAGCATTTCTGCTCCCATAGCTGGGCACCCTAATATTATTATGTCTTCATCATTAAATATATCTGAATTAGCATGAGATACGTCTATTACTTGAGCTTCTACTCCATTTTCTTTTATACCTTGTGCTATTAAATTTGCCATTTTTTCAGTGTTACCTGACCCTGACCAATATACTATTTTCATTCCTTTTCCTCCATATTATTTAATATATTTATCAATTAATTGATAATAATTATCACTATCGTTAATTAAATAATATATTATTTTTTTATCTATGTCAACTAAAATATATAAAAAATTCGCTTCGCTTGAGCGACGTGTCGGCGAAACATTTCATGTCGCCAACGACTTCGTCCGTTGCTTGAGCCACTGCGTGGGCGAAGCATTTCAAAATCTTTTTTACGCTCAAAACTAGTTGATTGATATTACTTACATTCAGAAGTTATCCACATTTTTTTAAGTATTATAATATCCTTAAGCGTAAAAAAGGCTAGAGATAAGTTTTATACAAAATCTTATTTCTAGCCTTTTTATTTTATATTAACTATTTAACCATAGCGTTATATTCTT
Organism: uncultured Romboutsia sp.; assembly: GCF_958366745.1. Classification (NCBI taxonomy): domain Bacteria; kingdom Bacillati; phylum Bacillota; class Clostridia; order Peptostreptococcales; family Peptostreptococcaceae; genus Romboutsia; species uncultured Romboutsia sp. Next base: position 1,205 of record NZ_CATXCO010000037.1, on the reverse strand, counting down.
CTTCGTTCTTAGGAACTGTTATTTCTTTATTCTTTAACTTTGTAATTGTTTCTTCAACTAAATCTAATATTTCTTGAGAAACTAAGTTTTTAGTAGTGTCAGGTACCCCTACTGCATTTTCTTCTAATCCATAAGTTGTAGTTGTTCCACCTTCGAATGTTCCATTTACATATGATTTAACTGTTTCAAATACACCTGCATCAACTCTTTTTATAGCTGAAGTTAATACATTTTCTGGTGCTAAATCACTTTGGTCTCTATCAACACCTATTGCATATTTACCATTTTCCTTAGCTGCTTCTATAGCACCTGTTCCAACGTCTCCACCGCAAGTGAATACTATGTCTGCACCGTTTGAGTACATTTGGTTAGCTATAGCTTTACCTTTTGCTTGATCTGTAAATGAGTTTGCATATTGAGATTGAACTTTAGCATCTGGGTTAGCTGCTTTTACTCCTGCCATAAATCCATATTTAAAAGTATCTATAACTGGTAATTCCATACCACCTATAAATCCTACGTTATTTGTTTTAGTAGTTTTACCTGCTATTAAACCTGCTAAGTATGCTGATTCTTCAGCTTTAAATAATATACTCTTTACATTGCTAGCATCTTTTAATTCTTTATCAACTAATACAAAGTTTTGTTCTGGATATAATTCAGCACCTTCTTTTATTGCATCAGCTAATTTCATACCTACTCCAAGTATTAAGTCTACGTTTTCATCAACTAATGTTTCTATATTTGTTGCATAGTCTGAATCTTGCTTTGATTCTAAGTATTTAACTTCTATACCTAATTCTTTTTCAGCTCTTTGAAGTCCTTCCCATGCACTTTGGTTGAAACTTTGGTCGTTTACTCCTGCTACGTCAGTTATCATTGCTACAGTTATTTTATCATCTTTTGCACTTTCTTTACTTCCTGAGCATCCTACTAATAATGATGCTGATACTACTGTTGCCATTGCTAATGTTGCTAATTTTTTAAATGTCATCTTCTTAACCTCCACATATGATGTCTTCCAAAGTTAAAAGATATTTGCAATAAAAAATCCTTTTACCTAAAGAGATAAAAGGATAGTCGTTCATTTATACTTTAAACTATTCAAATATCTTTTTAGTCTCTCTGGACCAAATTAAAGTTTTTCTTATTTTTCTTATTATTACATTTTTTTGCAAAACTGTCAATATATTTTTAAATTTTTT
>NZ_CATXCO010000036.1:0-14951 GCF_958366745.1 uncultured Romboutsia sp. | reverse complement strand
TATCCTAACTATTGCCATCCTTCTGCAGTTATTTATAGTAAATTGCCCTCCTCCAGGTGATATAAAAGGTGTCGGAGTTTGTCCTCCTCCAGGTTGTGTATTAGGATTAGAGGGTTGCCCTCCACCCGGCGGTGCAAAAGGATTAGGAAATTGCACACCTCCTGGTAATATAAAAGGATTAGGAGTTTGTCCACCTCCAGGTTGTGTAGCTGGTGGATCATTATCTTCTGGTAAGTTGTTATTTTCTCCACCTTCGTCATATTCATCATAAATCTCGTAATATTCAGGTGGCATAGAAGGTTCAAATAATTTAGCAACTTCTGTGTATTCATGTTTAATATCTGCATTAGGATATCTATTTCTTAACTCACTAAGATATAAAGCCATAAAGTTGAAATAACTTTCCCAATATTCTTGCCAATAATTTTTTTTCATTGTTGACTCCCCTTTTTATGATATAAATATTGTCCTATATATCATATGTAAATATTAGGAAATGGTTCTTATTTATTTGAGATAACATTTACTAATAATACTTTCATAATATCCCTCCTTAAATTTGTATTTTTCTTTTTAGTTATAAAATAATAGTTGGAGTTAACTTTAAATCAAGAACTTTTTTTAAAAAAATTAGGTACTTTATTATAAGGTACCTAGTTAGTGGATTTCAATGGTTGAGACGAATCGTAGAAATAATAATTTATAAGTTTCTCTAAAAGTAAAAAACTATTTGCTAAAATTTAGCAAACAGTTTCTTTTGATTCTTTAGAAAAAGTATAATAACTATACATACTTGTTAATATAACTGCAAATAACCATGATATTGGAAATGTGATAGCTATACTTGATATACTATTATATTTTCTTAATAGAACTATTAAAAACATTATTCTGATACCACAAAAACTAAGCAAGGTGATAACCATTGGTGGTATTGATATCCCCCTCCCTCTAATTTGACTGCTTAAACATTCTAAAATAGCGTATAAGAAGTAAAATGGGAAAGTTATTGATACAATATTCCCCCCATACCTAATAACCTCACTATTAGATGTAAATATACCAAAAATATATTTTGAATTTATTATCATTAATGTACTTACTCCCATAGTAATTATTGCACTTACAATCATTGCAGATTTGATACCTCTATTTATTCTATCGTACTGACCAGCTCCATAGTTTTGACCAACAAATGATACTAATCCTTGACCTAATGTTATAATAGGTAAATATAGAATCAATTCTATTTTAAAATATGCGGTAAATGCAGCTATGGCATCTACTCCAAATGAATTTATCTGAGACTGAATAATTATATTTGATAAAGTAATTACAATTGATTGAACTCCAGCTGGAATTCCAATCATCAGTATTCTTCTAAATATTTCCTTGTTAAATATACTCAGGGTAAACTGTAATTTTGGCTCTTCTATACGTCTGTAAAAATAAACAATTGTTAATATTGCTGTAAGAGCTTGAGATAAGAAAGTTGCTACGGCAGCTCCTTCTACACCCATTTTTAATATTACTATGAAAATAAAATCTGCCCCAACATTGACTAGACCACCAAAAATTTGGAACTTCATTGGCGATTTAGAGTCTCCTATTGCTCTTAAAATACCACATAAAAGATTATATATAACTACAGATATCATACTTAATGTATATATTCTTAGGTATTTGATGGCTATATCTAGAATACTATCTGGCGTATTCATATATCTTAAAAATATTGGTGCAAAATATATCCCGATTATTGTTAATATTAAACCACCAAATAATCCGACCATAAAAACTGTCTGAATTATATTTTTTAATCCTTTTTCATCTTGTTTTCCATAAATATGTGCAGTTACTACATTTGTTCCAACTGCCATTCCATTAAAAAAGCCAATAAGGCAAGTTATAATTAAACTACTTGCTCCTATGGCTGCTGTTGCTTTTGTTCCACAGAATTTACCAACAAAAATTAAGTCTACAGTATTGTATAACTGCTGTATTAAAGTGCTTGCTAATAAAGGTAATAAAAATACTAAAATTCCCTTTCCTATAGGTCCTTTTGTAAGGTCATTTTGCATCATTCTTCCTCCCCATTATTAAGATGACAAGCTACATAATGATTTTTTGAAACTAACTTTAATTCAGGCTTTTTATCTTTACAGATTTCAATTGAATATTTACAACGATTTTTAAAAGGACATCCTTTTGAAATATCTATAGGATTTTCTGCTTCCTTAATATTTTCAATTTTCTTAGAGTAATTCATGTTTAAATGAAAAGTTGAAGATATTAAAGTTTGTGTATAAGGATGCTTACATTGTTCTTGAAGCTTTCTTCCTGGAATAACTTCAACTAAATTTCCCAAATACATAACAGCAACTTTATCACTTATTTGAGACACTAAATGTATATCATGGCAAACAAGTCCTATAGTAATATTTTTTTCTTTTTGTAGTTTTATAATTAAATCTATTATCTTCTTTTGTGTTAATACATCAAGAGCTGATGTAGATTCATCAAAAATAACAACCTTAGGGTTAAGAGTTAAAGCCCTTGCTATTCCTATACGTTGTCGTTGTCCTCCACTCATATTGTGAATATATCTATTAGAAAAATCCTTCGGTAAATCAACCATTTCTAGAAATTCTTTTGCAATATCGTCCCTTTGATTTTTCTTTATTAACCCAAAGTTTAAAAGAGGTTCACAGATTATATCTCTTACTTTCATTCTTGGATTAAATGCTGTATTAGGGTCTTGAAATACCATTTGAATATGTCTTCTATTTTGGCGAAGTTTTTCACCTTTTAATTTAGTAATATCTTCACCTCCGTATAAAATTTCACCAGATGTTACTTCCTCCAATTGAACTATCATTTTCATTAAAGTACTTTTCCCACATCCACTCTCTCCTACTATCGCAAGAATTTTTCCTTCTTCAAATTCAAGAGAAATATTATCACAAGCAGTTAAAACTTTATTATTAGGAGTATTAAATTTTTTAGTAACGTTTCTTATTTCTAATATATTTTTACTTTTAGACATATAATTTCTCCTCCCAATTTGACACAGAATTAAGTAACTCCTTAGTATATTCATCTTTGGGATTATTTATTATATTATCTCTACTTCCTTGTTCTACTATTTTTCCATCTTTCATAACTATTATTTTGTCAGATATATAAGCTGCTATTGCTAAGTTATGAGTAACCATAATAATACCTGTATTAAACTTTTCTCTAAGTTCTAACATATTTCGTATAATTTGAGATTGAGTAGTTACATCAAGTGCACTTGTTGGTTCATCTGCAATTAAAAGCTTTGGATTAAATGTCATTGCCATGGCAATTCCTACTCTTTGACGCATACCTCCACTTAATTGAAATGGATAGCTTTTCATTATATTATCAGGGTTTGAAAACATCATTTGTCCTAACATATTTATAGCTTTTTTGCTAGCTTCTTCTTTAGACATTTTTTCATGTGTTCTTATGTATTCTATAAACTGATTTCCAATTTTTCTAATTGGATTAATCATTGCTCCACAATCTTGGAAAATCATAGATAATTCAGTTCCTCTAATTTTATTCCAATCATCCATTGAGTAAGATAAAAGGGACTTCCCATTAAATACAATATCTCCATTTGTTATCTTACCTCCTGCTGGAAGTAGCCCCATTATAGAACGTATTAATGTAGTTTTTCCACTACCACTTTCTCCTACTATACTAACTATTTCCCCTGGTTTCATATCCATACTAAGATTTACTATAGAAGGATTCTTATTTCCATATTGTACTGTAATATTGTTGATATTTAGCATAATATAATCTCCTATTTTTATCTTACTTAGCTGGTTTTATATCTGTACTTATCCAGTAGTAGTCTGCAACACTTATCTGTGCACCATCTACAGACTTGTCACTACACATATTACTATTATAGTATCCATGTACCATAACTGCTGCATCATCTATTAATATTTGCTGTAATTTTTGTATCATTTCTTTACGTTTTTCTTCATTCATTTCTGTTGATAATTCTTCATATATCTTATCGTATTCATCATTTTGATATCCACAGTAGTTAGCATTTGATTTTCCATACCACTTATCTAAGTATCCATATGGATTTCCATCTTGAACTGTCATCCAGTTAGTATTAAGTAAATCATATTCTCCAGATACAAGCATATTCCACTCTGTATCTGCATCAGTTTTCTTAACATTAACCTTTATACCTATCTTTTCAAGTTGAAGTGCTACACCTTCTGCAAAATCAGTTAGGTTTCTACTGTCATATGTAAGAAAGTTTAATTCAATGTTTTTTCCATCTAGTTCTCGATGTCCATCTTTATTACTATCAACTATTTTTGCATCATCTAAGATTTTCTTTGCTTTCTCTTCATCAAAAGAAATAGTATCATTTAATTTATCATATCCATAATCTAAAGTGGATGGTAAAACTGAAGCTCCTGGAGTATATAATCCTCCAACAGTTATATTGCATAAAGTGTCATCATCAATTGCTGTAAGAATTGCTTTTCTTAAATCATCATTAGCTAAAACACCATTATGGTTTATATATGCAAATCCTGTTCTAACTCCTACTGTTTGTGATACATTGTATTCTGATGATTCTTTTAATGTTTTTAAATCGTTAGCTGTTGTTATGTTTTCTACAACATCAACATCTCCATTTTGAAGAGCCATAGATTTTGTAGTATTATCATCTATAAATATAACATTTAATTTTTCATATGGTACTTCTTCTTTCCAGTAGTTTTCATTGGCTACCATAGATATAGAAATACCTGTATCATATTTATCTATTGCATATGGTCCTGTTCCAACTGGTTTATTAACTAAATCTGATTCCATATCTAATATTGAGAAATATGGATGTGCTAAAGTTTTAGTTAAATCTGTATGTGGTTTACTTGTTTTAATAGTAACCGTTCTAGATTCATCATCTGCTTTTATAGAATCATATTTCATATATACTGAAGGTGCGGAGCTTCCTTTTCCACTGTTTTCTTGTTTATACATATATTCAATAGACTCCACTACTGCTGAAGCTGTTAGCTCTTTACCATTTGAAAATTTAACTCCATCACGTATATGGAATGTCCATTCTGTATTATCATCATTTACTGAGTAGTCATCACATAAATAGTAGTCTGCTTCCATTTGATCATCAAATCTAAATAAAGCTTCTCCTATACCATAACGAGAAACACACCAAGCTGCATTAGGCATTGCTGCTGGATCTAATGAGTCTGAGAAATTTGTACATCCAAAATTTAATATATTTGATGTATCAGCTGTACTACTTGAACATCCAGTTAGCATCGACCCCATCATGGATATTATAAATGCTGTACTTAATAGTTTTATTATTTTTCTTTTAATTTTCATAAGACTCTCCCTTTGTCATTTTTATATTACTTTTTCTATTTCTACTTCTTCTATAGCTTTTTTTGAATCTAAAATATCTCTCAAGTTATCACCTAAAAGATTGTATACTACTACAACTATACATATTGCTAATCCTGGATATATCATTAGCCAAGGACAATCAAGCATATATGCACGTCCTTCATTTAACATTAATCCCCATTCTGCCTGTGGTGATTGTGCCCCAAATCCAAGAAATGAAAGTGATGACAACTCTAATTTCATCGTTCCTATATCTGTAGTTGCTGTAGTTATTAATGTTGGTATAATATTAGGTATTATATGCCTTGTAATAATATGTATTGTCTTACATCCGCTTATCTTTGCTGCATAAATATAATCAGTTTCTTTTATTTTTAATACTAAGCTTCTTGATAATCTTGCATATTTAGTCCAGCTTACTACCATTATTGCTATTACTGCATTGTCTACACTTGAGCCCATGATTCCTGCCAGTGAAATTGCAAGTACCATTCCAGGAAAAGATATCATTATATCTGAAATTCTCATAATAATTTCATCTACAATTCCTCCAAAGTATCCAGAAAGTATTCCTAAAGTTGTACCAATTGTAAAAATTGAAATAACAAGTACCAATGATGCTGTAAGAGATATTCTTGTACCATAAACAACACGAGAAAATACATCTCTTCCAAGCTTGTCTGTACCAAATATGTGCTCGCTGCTAGGTGGTTGAAGTGCATCAGATAAATTTCCTTCAAAAGGACTGTATGGTGCTATTATCGGTGCAAATATACCAACTGAAATAATTGCAATGGCAACTACTATAAGCAATGAAAATATTTTATTTTTTTTTATAAATTCCTTAATTTTACTCATGTCTATCCTCTTTCTTTAACCCTTGGATCTAAATATTTATATGAAATGTCTATAAGTAGATTTATTATCATGTAGATTAATGCTATCCACATTACATAGGCTTGAATTAAAGGATAATCATAAGATGTTATTGCTGAAACTGCCATATTCCCAAGACCTGGATAAGAAAATATAACTTCTACTACTGCAGTTCCTCCTAATAAAGAACCAAGTGATAATCCTAGCAAAGTTATAAGAGGTAAAAGAGAATTTGGAAGTACATGTCTTAAAAGAATAATATTTTCTTTTATTCCTCTTGCTCTTGCACCAATTACATAATCTTGATTTAATTCTTCAAGTACAACTGTACGAACTTGTCTTGTGTACTTTGCTGCCATTGAAAATGCAAGTGTTAATACAGGTAAAATCATTTTTTCAATTCCATCTCCTGTAGATACTACTGGCAATAACTTAAATTTTAATGCTATAAAATATAAAAGCATTAAACCTACCCAAAAGTTAGGTATAGATAATCCTAAAAAAGTTGTACCGCTAATAAGAAAATCAATTACTTTATTTTTTTTAACTGCAGCCAATATCCCAAAAGGAACTGCTATTATTAACATAACTATTAATGACATAAAAGCTAATTTTAAAGTTGGAACTAATTTTAATAATATAATATCTATAACAGGTTTTTTTGTAGAATATGAAATTCCAAAATCACCTCTTAAACAAGAACTTAACCAATTCCAATATTGAACAAAAAATGGATCATTTAGTCCCATTGACTCTCTTATCTGTTGAATAACATCTTCACTTGGCATCATTCCAGATGCTGCATACATGGTTCTTACTGGGTCACCAGGTGCTAAATATATCAATGTAAAAGTAATCAAACTAATGCCAAATAGAACTATTATTATTTGTATTATTCTGTTTATCAACTGCTTTTTACTCAATCTGTTTCCCCCTAATATTTATATTTCTCGATAAGTTATCATAGGTCCATCTTTTAATATTGATAAACTTCCAACTTGATATAGAATAATTCCATCTACTTTTGCTATACATGTATGTAGTATATTTCCAAAATAGTCTTTAACTGTTCCAAGTTCATCGCCTTTTGAAACAATATCGCCTACTTTGTAGTTTGAATACCAACACCCTGTATACATAGAGTTTTCATAGATAGTATTTGTTATAACTTTTGTATCATTATTTCTATCTACCTTTTCTCCTGATAAAACGTTAAGTTCTTTTAAAACATTTTTTACATCTATTTTATATTCCTCTACCTCTTCTTTGCTCCATTTACCCATACATCCTCTTTCTATTAAAATCCCTGGTAAGCCTATTGAACCAGCATAGTTATATGCTCCACCACTATTAGATTGAGATTCTACGACATACTTTGGATTAATAGCCATAGCCATTTGCTTTGATTTAGATGTTACATCTTCACTTGCTACACCTTGATAATATACATATGGAGTTAATTCTTCATATCCATCTCCACAATGTAAATCTATGTAATAATCACTTATTTTAAATAATTCTTTTTCCATAAAGTACGCTATTTTTTCACTTACACTACCTTGTTCATGACCTGGAAATACTCTATTTAAATTTTTTCCATCTTCATAAACAACACTCATTGTACGATTTTCAAATCCACTACGATTTATTAATGGCACAATTATAATATTTCCACTTATATCCTCTGGATTTATTTCCTTTGATAATCCTATGGCAGTTTCTATTCCTACATACTCTGCACAATGAACTCCTCCTGTTATCAAAGCAGTTTTTCCTTCTTTTTTACCACAAATTATGGTTATTGGTAGTTTTATATTAGTACCACTTACATTTATGTATCCTTGTTGTTTTTGATTTCTAAACTTACTAAAGTTAGCTAAATTTATATCTTTCATTAAATCACTTCCTCTTTTATAGTTATTCTTTTAAGTAAAATATAAATTATCATATCCTTAAACGTAAAAAAGCACACTTTTTTAAAAAAGTGTGCACTAAATAAACCTATTAGTTAGACATTTTTAACACACTTATACACCGTAAGTTATGTTTTAACTTATAAAAGCAGGTCTCCTGGCTAAAAAGCATTGTTAGATTTTCCTTCCCAAGTATATTTACTCAGTGGTATAAAAACTAACCCTTTATCACAGTGACGGGATCGCATTGGATTTGCACCAATTTCCCTATTAATTCTTACGAAACTTTTATAATTATATTTTACATTAATCTACATGTTTAATTTATATATTAAGTATAGCATATATTCTATAAATTTTCCTAATGCTTTTTGTATTAAAATTAGTATACTGTAATCTATTTTAAGGGTAAAAAAATAAAAGTCCTAAATATAAGGACTTTTATTTTAGGCCTTGTTAGCCTACTTCATGATATATTAATATTATTCATTAAATCTATTCGCTAAATTGAAATTTATCAATCTTTTGAGTACTAACCTACAATAACTAAAATAACACCAATAATAGATATAAAATCAGTGATATATTCATAATTCAAAAATAAATGTATAATGATTGTAAATAATTTATCTACACTATCTGTAAATCCTATAATTTAATTTTTTATTCCTTATTCCTACTAGGAAATCTTTTGACATTTAACTATCACTGGCAACTTATTAAAATACCTGTGATTAATAAGCTCAAACATTATATTTATATCACTTTTACTTATACTTCCCTTGAATAAATCGTCTATTAAAAGTACTTTTGCATTTTTATATCTATTCATAACTTTATTATAGTAAACCTCATCCATAATATTTTGCTTTATTTGTGTTATTACATCCCTATATCCCATATAAACAACTCCTACACCATTATCCATTAATACATTTGCAATGCTAAGTGATAAATGAGTTTTTCCCGACCCAGGTTGTCCCATAAACATTATTGAGTTTTGAGTACTATCTTTTATAATATGAAAGTTATTAGAATATTCCTTAGCTTTGTTATAAGCATTTATAGATTGGCTATCGTTTATAGTTTTAAAGTTTTCAAAGTTTTTATTTCTAAATTCTTCACTTATTCCACTTTTTCTTAAAATATCTTTAGCTTCTTTAACTGCTCTACATTCACATGGTGTTGCTACACCATCATTTATTATAAATGTAAGGTCTCTACATTTATTGCATTTATAACTACTATTATCCCAATCTTTTTCTAAGTTGTTCAAGTTCATCATTTGTTGTGCTTTTATAAGTTTTGTCATTCTCATTTTTAAGTGATTTGGCATGTTTAGATTCTCTATACTCTTTGTTATATTTTCCATGATTATTTTCCCCATTTTCTATGTTATATCCTAATTCTTCAAAGGACTTATATAAAAGTTTTACAAATTCTTTATTTTTAATATTCTCTATTTCTTTTTTTATACACTTTTGTACTTTAGGACTGTTTGACATATTGTGTTTTATCCAATTTACCAAGTATATTTCTTTGGTTTCTTCACAGTAATATATCTTTTTATATTCTATAAATCTTTGTATAAGCTTTTCTACAGTTTCTCTGTTGTATCCCGTTTCCGTTTCTATAATTCTATTATGTAAACTATACACTCCACATTGAGTTGTTTTACTATTTGTCATTAAGTATATATAAAAATACTTTTCTTCTGGAGTTAAGTCTAGTACAAAGCTATCTTGCCAATAATCTATGTGTATGTGACGATATGCTGCCATAAATTTTCACCTACACTTTCTTTAATACTCTTTGGCTTATTTTAAATACTTTTGATGTTGTTGTTTTTGTATAGGCCTTAGCTATATCTGGTAATTCTGTTCTTAGTTTTTGTGTATCTATTATACTTCTACTTTGATTTTTAAATGTAAGCTTTCTATCACCTATATAAGCTGTTTCATATCCATCCATTTCACTTTTAAAAAAGTTTTCTATGGACTTTTTCTCTGCTTCTAATTCTTTTATATAGCTACATATTACATCATATCGATTTAATCTAGCTTCTTTATCAACTAATATTAGTGGATTTTCTTTTGAATTGTTTTTATCATTTAAAGAAAGTAATTCATGGTTTAATATATATTTTACAGCTTCTACAAATTCTTCGTTTGTCATTGATTCTTTTTTAGAATTGTTTTTGTTTAAAAATATCATAATCTTATCCCCTTTTATATTAAATTTATAATTTTTAATAATCTAGTTGCTTAGTAAATCTAGAAAATACATTTGCCCCTTTCCTGTCACTAAAGTTGTGGTTGATAGTATTTCCCCTTCAACAGTCTTAACTACATTTTCAGCTATTTTAAATAGTCCTTGTTCTAGATATGTTTGCTTTGGCATGTTTTTGTCTTTTCCCTTTTTTATAAGATAGCCCCTATCCCTTAGCAGTGTAAACAATCTGTTTCTACCAATTACTATATCGTTATTTCTAAGTAGTTTTGCAAATTGACCTATAGTTATTGCATCAGAACTTACAGCAACTTTTTTTCCAAAGTTTGTGTAAGGTGTATCTATTGTAATTATTGCTTCTAAGTTTTCAACTTTTCTTTGTGCCATTAGTTTTTCTTTTCTTTCTTTTTTAAGCTCAGTTGCTAAATGTATTATAAAGTCTGGATCTTTAAGTGTTTTTTCTATTACATCATCATTTAAGTATGCCCCATGTTTTCTTATCTCTGGAATTACTTCATCCATTATCCAGTTTTCAAAGTTTATTGCATTTGGCAATTTTGACTTCATGATTAATCTGTATAGGTTTCCTTCACTTATGTATTTTTTAGATACAAATTTTTCTGCATTACTTCCATCTTTTTTTACTCCAGTTACTACCCTTACGTCTTGAAACAGTACCCCTTCTTCTTTACAATGTCTAAGTATTGCACCTCTTGGATTTTGATAGCCTAGTATAGTTGCCACTGGTATTGCTTCAAAATACTCTTTTTTATCTTTAACTATTACGCTAAGTTCTCCAAATTCCTTATTTCTAAACACCTTATTTATTTCCATTTGACTATCCTCCTTTATTTATATATACCATTTGGCAAGTTAAATTGTAAAAATTTTTACCTAAAATTCATTACAATTTATAAATATATCTTTTATTTCTTGTGCACTTAAGTCTAAATACTTACTAATTTTTGATACTTCACTTAATTTGAAATCATTTACACCATTTTCTTTTAAATTATACGTTTTGCAAGCAATCCCTATTTCTTTAGAAATCTCTTGTTGAGTAACTCCCATTAACATCCTTTTTGCCTTAAGTCCTCTAAGCCCCATTTAAATTTACCTCCTAAACAATGTATATTATATTTTTATAATTTTCTTTTCCCTATCTGTAATTACATAATATTCCTAAAAATATTTATTGTCAATAATCATTTGGCAAATTTTTACAAGACATGATTTAATATCTATTTATTTTTTACCAAAATGTAAATTTTATTTAGTATTTTGTAATATTTTACCACTTTTATGTTATAATATTTTTATAAAAAATTTTTTTAGATATACGGAAATTATGTCATAAAAAATTTGGATGACCTATGAAAATAAATAATATTAACAAATTTGCAAAAGTAAAAAGTGATATTTTTGAGCAACGGATTTATCCGTAGCGGGAGCAAGGATATATCGTTGGCGAAATGAAATGTTTCGCCGACACGTCGCTCAAGCGAAGCGAATTTTAGATTTATTTATGTATCTTTCTAAAAAGATATTTAATTTATCACATTAGAAAAATAATTTTTATGGATTTTATAAATTTTATTAACTATAAGCTATTAACAATATAGATTTACATTTACTTATATTAATAGACTTTTAGTTATAAAGTTATATAAATTGGAGGAATATTTTTATGGAAACTATGGGTGAAAGAATAGCAAAAGCTAGAATGTATATGAATTTAAATCAAAGAGAACTAGCTAAAAAAGCTAATATTGCAGAACCTACTTTATCTAGATATGAAAACGGATATAGAGAACCAAAGGCTGGTACTATTAGTCAAATAGCTGAGGCTTTAGGTATATCTGCTGATTATATATTAGGTATTACAGATACTATTGAAGTTATTAATAAAGATGAAAATAATTTAGTTGCTATAGAGGATATGTTTGATGATATGAATATAACTTTGCATAATTCATCTTGTTTACTTTATGGAAAACCTGTATCTGATAAGACTATAGAAAACATAGTATCTGCTATGAAAGGGGCTATTTTATTATCAATACAAGAGGAAAAAGAAAGAGAGTTACAAAATAAATCAAAAGATAAATAAAAGGGGATTATTATGCCACGTTCAGCATCTAGCATAAGACATATAGTTAGAAATTTAAAACTTGAGTATGAGGGTTGTAGTTTAGAAGACATTATAAGGGATAGAAAAATAATATTACTTTATATTGACGATTTAGAAGTTGATGGTGCTTATGGAAAGTTTGATATACTCTTTGGAAATGGTGTATCTATTAGTAAACAGTTTATTTTTATAAATTCAAAGTTAGACTATTATAAAAGGAGTTGTGTTTTAGCTCATGAATTAGGTCATGCCATACTTCATCCTGATATAAATACTATAGATCAAAACTATAAGCCAGTAATAGCAGATTGTAAGATTGAAATGCAGGCTGAAATTTTTGCTTCTGAGTTTTTATTAGATGATGATTCTACTTTAGAATATATTAATTTGGGAGTTACAAATATTAATCAAGCTAAAGAGCAATGTGTTCCTGTAAAGTATGTAGATTTAAAGCGTAAAAATTTAGTATATACTAATATTAAAATAGCTTTTTGATTAAGGTTGGGTTTTCCTAACCTTTTTCTTTTTGAGCAACGGATGTATCCGTAGCGGTAGCAAGGATATATCGTTGGCGACATGAGCGTAGCGAATTTTTTATTTTTATTTTTGTTTTTCTTTTTATTTTTCTTTTTCCCTATACTCTATTTATACAGTATCTATACTTATAATATTATTTAGTAAAAGTAAGTTATAATATGGATATAAATTCTTTTTAGGTAAAATAATTTAATGTTATAATGTTATATATAATATATGTAATTTTTCGCAATTGTTATATAATGTGAATTAAATGTTATAAAAGTAGGAGGGGGTATTATGAATAAAAAAATAGCATGGATTCTTATGATTCCAATTTGTATAATAGCACTATATTTTTTATTGGAGAGTGTTATGTATGTTCCAGAGATAACGGGGATGGAGGGTACAGGATTAGTTTTATTTATACCAATATTTGCAATAATTTGTATAGGTAATATTGTTGTTCATATCATTGCAGGTTTATTAGGTGTATTTAGTAAAAATAATGAATTATCATGCAAAGATGTATTTTATAAAAAATCGGATAAGATAGCCGTAAAAATAATAAAGATAGTAGGATATTTATTTATGTTATTTTATATGTTTGATATGTCAATTGGAATAGTTAACAGTAATTACTATTCAATTGTATGGAACGCTTTAGCTATGATAGTAACAGTATTTTATGTAATATGGTTTTCAGCTATCAAATTAAAATCATTTTAAGTTAATATACAATCTTAATATAGTACGAATTAAATAAAAAGGGGGGATAAGATGAATTTTTCACCATTTAGAAAATTAGATTATATAGTATTCTATATAATTACTTCGGTTATGTTTATAACTCAATTAACGGAGTTAGCGTTAATGTCTGTAATAGGTATATTAATAGGAGCTACAATACCTACTTTAATTTTAGGAACTATAACTAATTTTGTATTTAAAAAGAAATAAACAATATTAATATATTGCGAACAAAAAATAGGAGCTTAATATCTCCTATTTTTTGTTTTTAAAACACGTTCTAAAATCAACATTAATTTAAAACATAGCCTATTTTTTCCCCTGTTAGCTTACTCCATAATAATTACAAAATAAAAATAACCACATATCAGTATTTATGCCAAAACAAAAAAGTCCCACCCAATGGACGAGACTTTTATTCTAATTCAAAAGCACCAGTATAAAGTTGATAATACTTACCAGCTTTTGCTATTAGTGATTCATGACTCCCTCTTTCAATTATTCTACCTTGTTCAAGTACCATTATGGCATCTGAGTTTCTAACTGTAGATAATCTATGAGCTATTACAAAAGTAGTACGACCATACATTAAGCTATCCATACCACCTTGAACTAGATGTTCTGTACGAGTATCTATACTACTTGTTGCTTCATCAAGTATAAGAACTGGTGGATCTGCTATGGCTGCACGAGCTATAGCTAGTAACTGTCTTTGACCTTGACTTAAGTTTGATCCATCTCCTGTAAGAACTGTATCATATCCTTGAGGTAATCTTTCGATAAATCCATCAGCATTAGCTAGTTTTGCTGCTTTAGCTACCTCTTCATCTGTGGCATTTAAATTTCCATATCTTATATTGTCAGCCACAGTACCTGTAAATAAATGTGTATCTTGAAGTACTATTCCTAAACTACGTCTAAGATCTGCTTTTTTAATTTTATTTATATTTATACCATCATATTTAATCTTACCGTCTTGTATATCATAGAAACGGTTAATTAAATTTGTTATTGTAGTTTTTCCAGCACCTGTAGATCCTACGAATGCTACCTTTTGACCAGGTTCAGCGTATAGTTTTATATTATGAAGTATTGTT